>CALDGT010000449.1 GCA_937942935.1 uncultured Chloroflexota bacterium
TATAAGCAGGATGCTTGAAAATAAATCGATAAAAATAGGAATAGAGTAAATCCCTAGCCTCTGTGCTTTGGAAATATTTCGCTTGATTCACAACTTCACCTATTTTTGTTATATGCTCAGGGTCATCATAATAACGTCCCATAGCAAAAGATTGCTGTAAATTATCTTTGATACAGAAAACTTTTGTCAAGAGTTCTAAAAATATTCTTATCTCTTCACGCTGTTGTAAGTTTATTCCCGTGATAAACATACCCCAATCATAAACATGTTTATAATCGGTGAATATACTGCTAAAACGATACTGAGGATATGTATCAACAATAATCGAATAATATTTTGATGCCCCAGTACAAAGAACTATTGTGTTACCGCTGTCATGTTCTTTAATATCATATTTTTTCAATTTGAAGTAACTCATACCCATATTATAGAACAAAAGTCCTTTCTATACAATTAAGGATTAGATTGCATTTGATTGGAATTATGTATTGATTATCCACATCCCTCACCAACCACACCTGCGACTGTCTCACCCGCCAGACGATGACCTGCATCACTCCAGTGACTATCATACGGGTAGTAGGTCATCACACCCTGCCCCGCCGTGTCCATAAACGCGGGGAGCAAATCTATAAATGTCCACCCGTCCATATCGGCAATCATATCAGCGACCACACCATGTAAATTATCTTTATTCGCATCCCACACCGCATAATCTACAGGCTCATTGACAATATCCAACCAACCCGCATCATTTAATGCCAAGCGCCCACCATTTTGCAACACATATTGACGGTTGCCTGCGGGGTCGGCATAAGGGAAATAAATATGCTCTTTGCTGGGGATATACACCAAGCCCAAACACGCATCCCCCGCCAGCGATTGAATTTGGGTCAGCGATTCGCGCAAAATACGGATATTTTGCGATTGTTCATAAATCTCGCGCTCACCATTCAACCACCACAAATAACTGCTCAAATATGCCATATCGCCCAAATTCGGGTGCGCCAACGGATATAAATACCAATCCTGCGCGGGGATTCCAAAGGATTCGGCGGGTGCATCGGGCGGGATGGCGGTGGCATTACTGGTCAACATTTCGCGGGTTTTGAGCGCATCTTGTGATGTGGCGATATTGCCCAAATCATTCCCCTCAAAAAAGGCAATCAGCACCCATTCATGACCATCACCGCCATAATCACGCATGACCTGAACATATTCCAATGGACCAAATCCGCGCCACCCCAAATTGCGGACGGGGATATTCAGCGATTTTGCCAAATAATCTACCCAAGGGACTTGTCCGCCATCGGTGAATGAATCACCAATGGCGATAATCGGATAATTTTCGGCAGTGATGGCAGGTTGGCGGAATCCATCCGCATCCCGAAAAATGGTCACATCTTCTAACACCCGATTGGTTGTGGGTGGACGGACTAACCCTTGTTGATGGGCAAAATTGTCACCATTGTAATCGGTGAAGATGAAGCGCGTCCCACCCAATTGGACTTCGCCACTATTCAATATGACCAAAACGGCTATCAAACCGATAGCCGTCCCACCCAACATCAAGCCTAAATTGATGAGCAAATTCTTGTTTTTCAACAGTCCTCCCACGCGGGGATTTCGACATCTAACCCAGCCGGTTCTTGCATAAATATCAATTGGCTTTCGATGAGCAGGTCATCTTTATGAGGGACAACGCGGTGATATTTGGCATCTTCGCCTAATTTCCATGTCAACACATTGGCGCGTAAATCGGTTGCTAAAATTCGCATGGCTTTGCGTTGCCAACGTGGTTCGATAATGGGGAACACCGTTTCGACACGGTTATATAAATTACGGCGCATCATATCGGCACTACCCGCATAAATCCGTTGGTCTGGGGGGGCATTATGGAAATAATAAATGCGGGTATGTTCCAAATAGCGCCCCAAAATGCTCCTCACTTTGATATTGTCGCTCAATCCCGCCAGCCCCGGACGTAAACAACACAACCCGCGCACAATCAGGTTAATTTTCACCCCCGCCTGTGATGCTTCATAGAGTTTCATAATCATCACATCTTCTTCGAGTTGATTCATCTTAAAAATGAGTCGTGCGAATTTACCTTCTTTAGCGGCTTGGATTTCATTATCAATCAAGTCGCTCAAATTGGGGTGCAAAAATTCTGGCGCGACAAATAATCTTTTATATTCGGTATCGGGTGCATACCCTGTTAGGCGGTTAAACAAGCGGGTGGCATCTTCGCCCAATTCCCGATTCGCCGAGAGCAAACACACATCCGAATACATCCGCGCCGTAGATGAATTATAATTGCCACTGCCCAAATGCACATAACGGCGTAATTCATCCCCTTCTTTACGCACCACTAGCGCAATTTTGGCATGGGTTTTGACTTGCAATTTTTCTACCCCATACGTCACATGCACCCCTTGATGCTCCATCGCACGCGCCCATTCCAGATTATTTTCTTCATCAAACCGCGCCTTGAGTTCTACCAATACGGCAACTTGTTTATCATTTTCGCGGGCTTCCATCAGGGCTTGTACAATGGGCGAATTT
>CALDGT010000450.1 GCA_937942935.1 uncultured Chloroflexota bacterium
CCTGGAGCAGAAGAAACCCCAGAACCAGTTGCTACCGAAGAAGGTTAAGCAATAACGGATTGAAGTATTTTTGTAGGGGCATGATAGGTCATGCCCTTATTTTATCCCTGTATACGTTGATGAAATAATTTTAGAGGAATATTGTCATGGTTAGTGAAACGGATAGCAAACGACTCCGATTAGCAGAAGATGTCCCGATTGGTACTGTATTAGAAGCAACACCCCCCGCAAAGCCACGCCCTCTAACCCCTTTTGTCTATGTTTATCGCTTCCCTTGGTGGATATTATTCCTTGTCGTGATGGCAATTTTTATTATGCTAAATGTTGCAGGCGACCCTGAATATTCCAGTTATTTCAGACGGCTATGGGTGGGCGTCAGTATCACCATGCAAGTGTCATTAGGCGCGTATGGGGTAGCCTTGGTCATCGGTTTAATCACAGGGATTGTTCGTTCTTATCCGCCAAAACCCGGACAGGGTATTATTGGTGGGACAATTAATTTTATCCGCCTCATTTTATATCATCTCGTCACCTTGTATGTCGAAATTTTGCGCGGGATGCCAATCGCAACTTTACTGGTATTTGGTGCATTTGCATTTATGCCTGCCCTCAGACAAGCAGGGGTAGAAATTCCCTTCAGAGGCACATCGGTAGAGACGGCGATTATCTTTTTGGGTGCGGCATATGGTGCATTCTTATCTGAAGTATTCCGTGCGGGCATTCAATCTATCCCAAAAGGGCAATTAGAAGCGGCGCGGTCTTTGGGGATGAAAAGTTACCAAAGCATCATTTATATTGTCATTCCACAAGCAATTAAGGTCGTCATCCCCCCATTGGGTAACGATTTTATCGCCATGATTAAAGATTCATCGTTGGTGATGTTGTTGGCGCTGAATGATGTTACTCAACTTGCCAAAAAAATCTCTGGGTCTAATTTCGATTATGTAGATGTGTATTTAGTGGTAGCATTCATCTATCTGTCCATGACACTCACAGGGTCGTTATTTGTCAAGATGCTAGAGCAACGCCTTAAGACAAAGGAACGGTGAGTTATGAGCGGACATATCAACAAAGAAAATAAAATTATCCAGTGCAAAGCGGTGAATAAGTGGTTTGGCAAATTTCAGGTGTTAAAGGATATTAACCTAGAGGTCTATGAGGGTGAGGTTGTTGTCGTCATTGGTCCCTCTGGTAGTGGAAAATCCACCCTCATTCGTTGCTTGAATCACTTAGAAGAACACCAAGCGGGGAGTATTGTTATTGATGGTATTAATCTCGATAACAATACACGTAATATCAGCGCCATTCGCCGTGAAGTGGGGATGGTCTTTCAGCAATTCAATTTATTCCCACACCTAAGCGTGTTGCGAAATGTTACTCTTGCCCAACGCACTGTCAGACGGCGCTCTCAAAGAGAATCAGATGAGAACGCGATGCGCCTTTTGGAACGGGTAGGGATTCATGACCAAGCCCGCAAACATCCCGCGCAACTATCGGGCGGGCAACAACAACGGGTGGCAATTGCCCGCGCTTTGGCGATGAATCCGCGTATCATGTTGTTTGATGAACCGACATCTGCCCTAGACCCCGAAATGATTAAAGAAGTGTTGGATGTGATGAAAGAATTGGCGCGGAGTGGCATGACCATGATTGTCGTCACACATGAAATGGGCTTCGCCAAAGAAGTCGCAGACCGTGTGATTTTTATGGATGGTGGACGTATCGTAGAGACCAGCACGCCCAATGATTTATTCGATAATCCAAAACACCCGCGTTTACAATCCTTTTTGGCGCAAATTTTATAACCCAACAAAAAACGCTCACCATCTGATGAGCGTTTTTTGTTTTTATAAATATGGATAAGGGATGTGTTGGATATTTTTTGGTGCCTTAGACCAGCTAGACTACCATCCTGATTAGAATGGGCAGGATTCGAACCTGCGGTTCCCGCTTTCAATGCGATAACCCAAGCACTTCGACCCATATCATATTGGTTTTGATGCAAAAAGTGATGCGGATAAGGGGTGTGTTGGGTGTTTTGCTCTGCCAATTGAGCTACCACTTCTTGCGAAATGGACAGGACTCGAACCTGCAACCTTTTGATTAACAGTCAATAACCCAAGCACTTCGACCCACATCACAGTATGTTATTGTTGAAAATGATATGGATAAATGAGTTGGAACAGGAGACAAGATATGAATTGCTTCATCATCTTGGCATTATATTCTTCGATAACCTGTCCCATTCGACCCATATCGCATTGATTTTGTTGTTAAAGGTGATATGGATAAGGATTTGGCATGGGTAGAAACTAGATTACTCTAGTATCCAAGCCCTAGATTGCTCTAGTGCCGATGGAGTCGAACCACTTATGCCAGATAACCCATACCTTTCGACCCATATCACCGATTATTTTAACCTAGAATGTTCCCCGCGCAAAATCGGACATCAATTCTGGCGCGGCACTATCAAACCCGACCACATCCATCATCCCGCTATCGTTAGGGTCTGCGATGGTGAATTGATTGGCAATCATCCCCACAACAATTAACCGCGCAGGGATGCCCATTTTTTCACGGTAATCGCGCAACGCTTGGACAGGATGAATTTTGCCAAACCATGTTTCGCTATCGGTGTAAATCACAAATGTTTCTACCGACAATTTGTTTTCGAGCGCATACACCATCGGCAGGGCGCAATCGGTTCGTCCGAATGGGATGTTGTTAATGGCTTCAATCACATTATCCAGTCGCATTTTTGCGCTGATGCTCAATGGAATCATTCTCTCTGCAAATGCGGTGAACATATAATTCGGTTCTGTCCGCGCTGTGACCAATGCCATCGCACTGCTACCTTCACGCGGGGTTAGACCCGGCACACCTGCAATCATGCCTGTTCCCATACTGCCCGAAACATCCAATGCCAGCATCGTGCTTTTATGGGTTGGTTGAACAGACTTAAATGCCAATTCAAATGCCGTATCTAGCGCATCCAACACAGTTGCGACGGGTTGCCATTCATTCTCGGCATTATAACGGATGAACCCACCTTTTAGACCATATCCAAGCCGATATACACGCATCGCAGACAAAATGCTTATCGGATGCACCCGTGCTTTTCGCAATGCCTCACCATTGGTCAATTTTTTTGTGACCATCTGGGCGGCGTTGCTCCCTGCGACCAATAACCCGACCTTGCTCATCACGCCCAAATTCCGAATCATGGCAGTCATAGGCATGTTTTGGAGTAGTGCATCCCATACCGATGCTTCGCGCAACCAATCAGTAGGCAGGGCTTCACGGGTGAGGTTGTAATCGGTAATCAATTTGATGACCTCGTCCGCCGTTGTCGCACGCTGAACACGCTCAAAGGCATGAATATAGGCTAATGCCTCATCACTTGGCACAGTTTCATCGGTTGCCCATGTTGCCTGTTCGGGGTGGGTGAGCCACTTGAACAATGCGTCATGTGTTGTGGTGATGGCAACAGGATGCGCTTTTCGCAAAGTATCCCGATGCGTCCACCCGCCACGTTGACGATATTTGACCACCTGATAGGCGACATCACGGGCAGGCTTGCCATTGTACCAATTGGCAACACTCCGCCGTAATCCACGTCCCCAACCGCGCAATGTCTGAACGGTTTCGACAAATGTGAATAGGTGTGTCCCTGTCCGACAGACATCAGGCATAACCTTGAGCGCCTCATGGCGGGTTGCATCATCACCTAATGCGGTTGCCAATGCCAGCGCAAAAATTGCTGTATCGGGTTTGGCGGCACGTCCTTCGGTGCTAATCGCTACAATTTCGCGCACAGTCCGCAATCCATCCGCTTTAATACACGCTTGTAAATTTTTGGTGTTCTCAAGCGTGAGTGCATATTCATTGGCATAATACGAACCGTCCTCACTGCCCAATATCAAAAATCGGCGCAGTTGTTCCCATTGCCCAATTGCCCAACCGTACCCACCCGCCGAATTTGGCACTTGGTTAGTACCCAGAATAGGCTGTGACTGAGGTGTCGGTTGGTTGGGAAGCATGTTTTGCAAATATTTTTTAGCCATGTTTCCACCTCTTGCTTGAGACCGAATAGAATGTTGGGTAAATGGTGTGAATGGGTATTTTTTCAAACGAAGATAACCCATTCACTTCGACCCAACATAATCAAGTATATCATAGAAAATATTAAAATGTCAAGAGGGTTCACTATGGGTCAAATTTATTTATGAGCAGGCATAAAGTGGACTT
>CALDGT010000451.1 GCA_937942935.1 uncultured Chloroflexota bacterium
TATCAAAGAGTAATTTTTGGGAGACAAATAAAAAAGGCATTCTCTGTATATGAGATGCCTTTTTGCCCCATACGGAATTCGAATCCGTGTTTTGTCCTTGAGAGGGACACGTCCTAGTCCCCTAGACGAATGGAGCGCGTGAAAATCATTTTATCATCCTATCAAATGAGGTCAAGTGGATAATTTTGATGAAATTATCAGCAATGGTATTTGCATAAATGAAAAATGCTTGTATATTTAAGTAAAATTGTGCGATTTATACAATATAGCCTTATGCGGAATACACTAAATATATTTTGAGGTGATGTGATGCTTAATTCAATGCAATTAGATACAAAGCGTGAAGCATGGAAAGAGTTTACGCTCGATAAAAAATTTACCCAATCGGAGGGGTATATCCTACTTTCTGGTATACAAGCATTAGTTCGTTTGCCCATAGACCAACACTTAGCAGATAAGCGTCGCCAATTAAATACGGCAACATTCATCTCCGGTTATCGAGGATCGCCATTAGCAGGATTTGATAGTGCCTTGTGGCAAAATCAAAAACTACTTTCTTCTCATAACATCTTCTTTACACCCGGTGTTAATGAAGAGTTAGGCGCGACAGCCGTTTTTGGCAGTCAGATAGCTAATATGCTTCCCCAACCTAAATTTGATGGTGTTTTGGGCATGTGGTATGGCAAAGCACCCGGTGTCGACCGTAGTGGCGATGTGTTTAAGCACGCTAATTTTGCTGGTGTTGGTCGCTATGGTGGTGTTTTGGCAATTGCTGGCGATGACCCTATTTCAAAATCATCGACATTACCATCACATTCCGAAGTTGCATTTTATGATGCACAGTTGCCAGTGTTGTTTCCGGGTAATTCGCAAGAGGTCTTAGATTTTGGGCGCTTAGGATTTGAATTATCACGGTATTCGGGATTATGGGTCGGATTCAAATTTGTGACAAATGTTGCCGATGAATTTAGCACCGCAGAAGTATCCCCAGACCGTGTTATTATCGAAGACCCACAATTTTTCTATAATGGCAAACCTTGGCAACATACTCAAAATACATATTTGCTCACACCCTATAGCCTCACAATGGAAAAAGAATTGGTTATGGGGCGTATTGAAGCCGCTAAACGCTTTGCCGCAACAAATGGCGTAAATGTCATTACCCTTCCAAATCCATCAGCATGGCTTGGGCTTGTCGCCGCAGGAAAAACATATTATGACATGCGCCAAGCACTGCTTGAAATGGGGCTAGATGATGATGAATTGCATCGCTTGGGAATTCGCTTACTCAAAATCGGCATGTTATACCCAATAGACAACGAAATCATTTATGAATTTGCCGATGGCTTGCAAGAAATCTTTGTCATTGAAGAAAAACGCTCATTTATTGAGATGTTTATCCGTGAAATTTTATATAATCGCACAGAACGCCCTACTGTCGTTGGAAAACATGATGAAAAAGGAAATATGCTTGTCCCTGCTTATGGCGAGCTAGACCCAGACACGCTCGTTGCTGTAATTGCAAAACGCTTCACAGGAAAAATTGATACACAATCAATCGAAAATCGCTTGAACCAAATCAAAAATGCCAGTTCCGTAGGTATGATTAACCTCAATACCCCCTCTCGTAGCCCATTTTATTGTTCTGGTTGCCCACATAATACATCTACCGTTGCTCCAGATGGTGCATTAGTTGCGGGTGGTATTGGTTGTCATACCATGACACTACTTATCCCCGATAGACCGGTTATCGGTATCACACAAATGGGGGGCGAAGGCGCTCAATGGGTTGGCGCATCACCATTCACAGAATCAAATCACTTATTCCAGAACATCGGTGATGGCACCCTCTTTCACTCTGGATGGTTGGCGGTTCGCCAAGCTATTGCCGCTAATGTCAATATTACCTACAAGATTTTATATAACTCGGCAGTGGCGATGACAGGCGGGCAAAATATTGATGGTGGAATGCCTCTACAAGAAATGACCGTTGCCCTCCTCTCTGAAGGTGTAAAGCGAATCATCATCACAACTGATAAGCCAGATAAATATCCAACAACATCACGTTGGATGGACAATATTGAAATTTGGCATCGAGATAGAATTCAAGAAGCACAAACCGTCCTGAGCAAAGTTCAAGGTGTTACCGTTCTCATTCATGACCAAGAATGCGCGGCAGAACTTCGTAGAAAACGTCGACGTGGACTCGCAGTAGAACCAGAAATGCGCGTGTTTATTAACGAGTCGGTGTGTGAAGGTTGTGGTGACTGTGGAGAAAAATCGAATTGCTTGAGTGTTTTTCCTGTCGAAACAGAATTTGGGCGTAAAACACAAATTCATCAATCATCTTGCAATAAAGATTATAGTTGCCTCAAAGGAGATTGCCCTGCATTTATAACTGTATTACCCCAAAAATCGGAAAAGAAAAATCCGATTTTTGATATGAATTTTAGCCTTCCTGATGTGAACATTCCTCAAGCCGATGAATATAGTTTGTATATGATGGGGATTGGTGGGACGGGTGTTGTGACGATGAATCAGGTTTTGGCAACTGCCGCTATGCTTGATGGTAAATTTATTCATGGTTTAGACCAAACTGGTTTGAGTCAAAAAGGCGGACCCGTTGTATCTCATCTTAAGGTATTAAATGAATATCGTGAGACATCAAACCGTATTTCAATTGGTCAAGCCGATTGCTTTTTGGTATTCGATTTGCTGACAGCTGTTGAACCAGCCAATATGTCACGCGCAAGCAAACAAAAAACTCGCGCTATTGTTTCTACGAGCGAAACACCAACCGGTGCGATGATTATCTCTACAGAAGAAACATATCCAAAAACAAATCGTCTATTGAATATGCTCAATCAGGTCACACGTCAAGACGAAACGGTGTGTATTAATGCCAATGGCTTGGCAGAAATGTTATTTGACAGCCATATGGCGGCAAACCTCATCATCATTGGCGCGGCGTATCAACGCGGACTCGTTCCGATTTCTGCCGATGCAATTGAACGTGCAATTGAACTCAATGGTGTTTCTATCAAGACGAATATCCAAGCCTTCCGTGTTGGTCGACAAGTCGTTGCAAATCCCGATTGGGTTAAAACAATTACCTTACATCGTCATGGGGAACTTGTTATTCAACCTACTATAAGCTCGCAAGCACGGACTTTGATTGATAGTATCGGCGCAGATGGTAAATTGCTCAAATTACTCGAGATTCGTATTCCAGAATTAATAGCCTATCAAAACCTCGCATACGCCCAAAAATATGCCGATTTTGTGCGGAAGACATTCCAAAAGGAGATGAATGCAATTGGTAAAACTCAAATAACCGAGGCAGTGGCACGCTATCTGTATAAATTGATGGCATATAAAGACGAATATGAAGTCGCACGATTACATTTACGCCCAGAATTTAAAGATGCGCTAACAGACGAATTTGGTGTAAATTCCGGTATAAAATACATGCTTCATCCGCCTATTTTACGTGCCATTGGCTTAAAGAAAAAAATTGGGTTTGGACGTTGGTTCGATGTGATGTATGCCATGCTCAAACGGATGAAAGCATTACGTGGAACACCATTAGATATTTTTGGATATGCAAAAGTCCGTAGAGTGGAACGAGCGTTGCCTAGCCTGTATCGTGCCATGATAGAAGAATGCTTAAATGATTTGGGTAACGATAATTATGCTAAGGTGCTTCGACTTGCAGAGTTGCCAGATATGATTCGAGGATACGAAGATATTAAGCTAAAAAATGTCGAGAAATTTTGGTCAGAAATCGAGAAATTAGGACTGACTTCTGTTAGACCATAAGCTAAAAATAGATTGTACTATCAAAAGGCGCAGAAATGCGCTTTTTGTATTTATAACGGTGAGTTATCGGTGAACACACGTCAGGTTATGTCTGTTGCTTTGAGCTATAATATCTGCTATAGAAGTGTGTTCTATCTATAATATTCAAAAAGGGAGTTGTTATGAATATTCAGCGTATCTGGGCAAGAGGGTTTCCTCTTTTTCTCAGCATTTTATTTTTGACGATGTTAAGTGCGTGCAATTTGGGCGCAACTGATGAACAACAAATCAATGTGACTGATTTACCGCAACAAACGCAAAATGCGGTTCAAGCATCTCCAAGTCCCAATCAGCCAACACGCACACCATCGGGTGTTGTGGTACTACCAACCCCTCAGGTTGTGGCAACAGCGCAATTGCCACCTACTTTGAGCTTTAGACCACCACAACCAATTTTACCAACGTTGACCGCATTACCTGTTAACGTGTTTATTTTATCGCCGATTCCGGGCAATATCGTTGCAGGAAGTGTTCAAGTTATTGGCGCGGCAATGCACCCCGAATTTTTACAATACCAATTAGAGTATGGACCAGACCCTAACCCTAGTAATTTATGGTATCCCATCACAGGCGGGGTTCAATCACCTGTTTTTAATGGATTACTCGGTATTTGGAATACCAATACATCAAATACCCCAGATGGTATCTATCAACTACGCTTGCGTGTATTTTTACGGAATGGCGTAGACTGGGGTAATGTGGTTGTGAGCAATATTCGTATTCAAAACCGAATCCCGACCCCCGTTCCAACCAGCACAACTGCGCCACGCCCAATTGCGGCTTTTACACAAGATAAAGTTTCTGGTACGGCTCCGTTAACAGTG
Source organism: uncultured Chloroflexota bacterium (assembly GCA_937942935.1). GTDB lineage: Bacteria > Chloroflexota > Anaerolineae > Aggregatilineales > Phototrophicaceae. The sequence continues at coordinate 4,683 of CALDGT010000451.1, forward strand.
AGTTTTATCAATTTATCTAGCCCAACAAACCTGATAACCGGTTTTACATGGAGTTTTGGTGATGGTACAACAAGCACAGAAATTAGTCCCATCAAAACATTCAATAATCCGGGTTTGTATACGGTGACATTGACTGCAACGGGTCCGGGCGGGTCATCCAATGTATCACGCCAAATCACCGTTCAAAGCGCCAATCCACCTGTGGCTGGTTTTACTACAGATAAAACGAGTGGTTCTGCACCACTAACAGTTAAATTTACAGATGCGTCTACAGGCGGTCAGATTACCAATTATTTGTGGAATTTTAGCGATGGCTCTACCAGCGTAGAACGTAACCCAACACACCAATTCAATAATGTTGGCACATACAATGTCATCTTGACCGTATCTGGTCCGGGTGGTGTATCGAGCGCGACTCGTCAAATTACAGTCGGAAATCCCATTCAAGCCAGCATTACTGCTACAGCCGATACCAATAACCCGTTAAAAATTAACCTCTCTGCGGTAGTAAGTGGCGGTAGTGGGACATATACAGCATATGATTGGGATTTTGGGAATGGTCAAACCCTTATGGGACAATCTACCCCTAATACCAGTGTGACCTATGCGAGTCCAACAACCTACACTGTGACACTGACCGTCACCGATAGTACGGGTGCAAAGAAAACCGTTACACAACCCGTCACAATTTTACCACCACCAGAACCACTAAATGGCGATTTTACTATTTCCCAAACCAGCCAAACCGATTTAAATGTTGGGTTTTCCGCCACAGCAACCGGTGGGACAGGTAATTACACCTATTCTTGGAATTTTGGTGACAGTACAAATGCAGGTAGTGGTGAATCTGTCAGCCACACCTATGGCACATCAGGTACATATACGGTTATACTCACGATTAGCGATGGCACAAATACGAAAACGGTATCTAAGCAAGTCACAATTCAAGCTGTTCAGCCAACGCTCGCAGGCGACTTTACCATCACACAAACCAGCCCAACCGATTTGAATGTCAGTGTATTGGCATCCGCTTCTGGTGGAACGGGCAACTACACCTATTCATGGGCATTTGGCGATGGCAATACAGATAATGGTCAAGCGACCAATCATGCTTATGCCACCGCAGGCACTTATACCATCACATTGACCATCAATGACGGGGTGAATAGTGTCAATGTGGTCAAAGATGTGACCATCAATAGTTTGCCACCACTCGCAGGCGACTTTACCATCACGCAAACCAGCCCAACCGATTTGAATGTGGCAGTATCGGCTACAGCCAGTGGCGGGACGGGCAACTACACCTATTCATGGGCATTTGGCGATGGCAATACAGATAATGGTCAAGCGACCAATCATGCTTATGCCACCGCAGGCACTTATACCATCACATTGACCATCAATGACGGGGTGAATAGTGTCAATGTGGTCAAAGATGTGACCATCAATAGTCTGCCACCACTCGCAGGTGACTTTACCATCACACAAACCAGTTCAACGGATTTGAATGTGACAGTATCGGCTACAGCCAGTGGCGGGACAGGCAATTACACCTATAGCTGGAACTTCGGTGACGGCAATAGCAATAGTGGACAATCTGCCAATAATACCTATGCAGTCGCTGGCACATATCCCATCACCCTTACGATTGGTGATGGCGTCAATACTGTAGATGTCGTTAAGAATGTGACGATTGATAGCATCCAATTGCCACCACTTGCAGGTGACTTCACTATCACACAAGCCAGTCCAACCGATTTGAATGTCAGTGTCACTGCGACAGCTTCTGGTGGAACTGGTAGTTACACCTATTCGTGGGATTTTGGTGATGGGTCTGTTTTCAACGGAGATATTCCTGCAAACCGTGTTTATACCTATGCAACCGCAGGTACATATCTTATTACTCTGACCATCAACGATGGCTCTACAACTTTCCCAGTGACCAAAAATGTGACGATTGATGCTGTTCAACCTCCGCCACCACCGTATGCCAGCACTGTGCCGATTTTGGATAATGTGGGTGAATTAACGGGCGATTTAACACCTATCTATGGCAATGGTCAGAATTCAGGATTATCGTCCAGCGCATTTGCTTTGGTTGGCGACCAAACAGCCGCCGACCCGAATTTCTTACGAGCCGTCTTTAACCTAGACCCAAGTATGTCAAATTTGGCGCAAATTCAGGCAACAATTGACCGTTTCAATAACACAGGCAGTTTTACACGGTCCAGCGTTGGTGTTGGCACATTAACTGCACAAGATTTGCTCAATGTAGCGACTAATCCATCATGCAATGGCTCAGAGACACTGCTCCAATGCGAAATGCGTTTGGCAAACGGGAGTATTGTTTTGGTCAGTATTGGATATCAAGATGCGCTAAATGGCTTAGATACTGCTAGTTTTGAGGCGCAAATTAACCAACTGGTTCAACAATCTTTGGCGAGCAATGTTATTCCTGTCCTGATGACCATTCAACCTAGCACTAACCCCACAGTGAACGAGAAAATTGATGCGTTCAATGAGATTATTCTGAATGTGTCAGATAGTGCGCGTGTCCCTGTCATCAATACATGGCGTGCCTTAAATGAATTACCCAATCAAGGGTTAACGGGTGGTGATATGCCTAGTGTAGATGGCAATGGTGCTGGTTATTTAAGTAATAGTCCAACATCGGGTGCTAATGCGCGAAATTACTATACATTGGTTACCCTCAACGACATTGTAAACACTTTGTTTGCCCCATGATGCTCCACTAAATCCAAGACAAAAGACCTTGTAATGAGGTCTTTTGTCGGTTGCATAACCGCTTGTAAATAGCATATAATCCCCTATATGAGCCAATTATTCACTCCCAAACAAAACTTACATCATCAATATGAAATTGAGACGATAGAGGGACTAGAATTCATCACCCAACAAGAGTTGATGCCTTTCATTCGCAAAAAAAACCTGACTATAAGGTATGTTGAAAAAGGTGTGATTCGGTGTCTATGTGATAATCCCACAATTTTAATAGGTTTAAAAACTGCCATTGCAGTTTATGCCTATGATTATTATGATGTTCCGCGCCCAAAAGCCCTTTTAGGTCATCAACACTTTCAACGATTGCTCACAACCATTCAGTTTGCAACAAAAACCATGTCTACTCGCCCAAAAACATTTTATGTAAGCGCCGCTGGCTCAGATTCATCGGTAATGACGAGGATAAAATTAGAAATCGCTTCAGCAACAGGCTTTACCGAGTCTGAACAAGGTGATTTATTTTTGCGGATACGACGTTCAGGAAACGGTTGGGATGTGCTAACACGCCTCACTGAGCGCCCGCTTGCGACTCGTGAGTG
>CALDGT010000452.1 GCA_937942935.1 uncultured Chloroflexota bacterium
GCATTAGGCTCTGTGCGTGATTTGGATGTGCTGATTGGCGATTTCACACGGTATCAAACCCAATTAACTGAGCCAGAAGCACAAGAAGCGTTGGTGCATGTGGTGGAACACCTCGAAACGAAACGCCAAAAGGCTCGGCGTAAATTAATCGCACATTTGGATAGTAAATCGTATCGGGGATTCACCAAAGCCTTTACTACCTTCTTAACATCGCCCGGTAAATCGGCAAAAAATACAGATGACCATACCCCCACTCCTTATCAAGTGCGCCATGTCTTGCCCGTGATGATTCATGACCATTTGGCGAGTGTTCGGGCGTATGATACTGTGTTAGAAGATGCCGATGTGACCACTCTCCATGCCCTCCGGATTGAGTTCAAGCGGTTACGCTATTCTGTCGAATTTTTTGAGCCTGTGATGGGCAATAGTATCGAAAAATTTGTAGATGAGATGAAGCAAATTCAAGATTACTTGGGCAGGCTCAATGATGTCGTCGTTGCACAAGCCCGTTTGCGTGGGTTAGAAGAAAATGGTGATTTGGGTGAAGCGGTGCATGAATCATTTGAGCATTATATCCAAAGTCTTGCCGATGAACAAGAAAAACTCATGACAGGGTTTGGTGAAGTGTGGACGAAATTCAATTCACGCACTGTTCAACGACATTTATCGGATGCGTTGCTGGTATTGCGGTAAATAATTTGACGGGGACGACTAACGAAACGAGTCGCCCCTAAATCCCTAGACTGCTTTTAGTACCCGATTTTTGAGCCAAAAAATGCCCATGCTGGCGAATATGGCGATGGCAGGGTATGCCATGAGATAATAGCGTTGCCACTCCAGAGGGGTTAAAAAGAGGATGGTGACAAATTGAAATAATCCCCAGCCTATAACTAACCATCGCACCCAACTGATGATGGATGATGAGCGCAAGCACGCCCAAATACCGAGCGCGGTTAATAATACAAGTATCCCCGCAAAAATCGGATTTCCGCCAATGGCGATGCCATCCCATAAACTGGATTCATAAGTTGCAATTTGGTCGCTGATATAACCATTCCAATCGGCGACTTCATAGAATTGGGGTTTTGCTATGAATACCTGCTCCCAAAATCCGCGTAATTGGTCGCTAAAGCCTGCATATCCGCCGAACATATCCATTTGAACGGTCAATAAATCACCCCGCAAGCGTAACACCTCGCGCCCTGCTTCAATTGGATTGCTCCACCATGCCACATTGAGCGCAAAAAAGATGAGGATGACGATTATCCCCGCGCTGATAATTCTGAACATCAGCATCAGTCGATTTTTTTGTGATAGGGCGAATAATCCGCATATCCCAAATACGGGTAAGAGGGTGAGCAGGGCAGGGTGTTTGGATGAGATTGCCAAGCCTGCGCTCATCCCCAAAAATAACGTATTTCGCCATGATGGGCGTTTTATCCACCATAACGCGCATAATAGGGTGAGGATAGCGAATCCGATATGCAGGCTTTCCATCATAGCACGTCGTCCATTGAGAAGTAGGGGTGGGTTGAGCGTAAAATAGGCGGTTGCCAGATATGCGGGGAATCTGCCACCTAAATTTTTGGTGGTGAAAAATAGGGCAATCATGCCCATCGCCAAAAATGGGACAACGGCATGACGCGCAGTCATGAGCAAATTATCGGATGGATAACGGTTGGTTTGACGGTTATAAGTGATGTCGTTTGTCCAATCCCAAAAATCATTGAGCCATTCGCCACCGATTCCGCGCACTTGACGGGCGAATCCGACCACATATTTATAAACGGTGCCATTGAGCAGGCGCAATTCTTGCTCGGTTTGATTGAGTGGTGGATTTGCGAAATAAATTTTGTTCAGATTGCGCTCTACAAATTGATACTCATAATCCCGATTCATGAATAGTAGGGTAGATTCATCCCCATGAAATGGGGTGATGCTCGTGCCGATGAGGATATAAGCACATAAACTGATGAGCCATAAAGCATCTAACATCCAAAAACGTTTCATGAGTCCCTCTTTTTATTGCTGATGGTGGCAAAAATAACCCCTGTTAGGATAATTGCGCCACCAATCGCTTGTATGCCACTTGGTAACTCGCCAAAAACCAAATAAGCACCAATGGCGCTTAAAATCGGTTCTGTTTGGGTGGATAAACTCACGATGGTGGCGGGTAAATAGGCGAGGGCATAATTGAGCGAGCTGTGTCCAATCAATTGTGGCATGACCGCGACCAATACCACCCAACCATACCCTGCGGATGATAATCCTGTGAAGGGTGTGCCTGTGATGAGGATAATGATAATGGTCGTGATTGCCCCGACCCCATACACCATAAAAATATACGGTGTGAGCGATAATCCAGACCGCATTTTACGCCCGACAATCAGATAAACCGCCACAGCCCACGCACCCGCGAGTGCCAAAAATCCGCCGAGCAAGGGGTTATCGGCAGTAGGTGGGGTGATTGTCCCTCCGCTTGGTGTGGCGATAATTATTCCGCCGATGAGTGCTACAATCAGCCCTAAAATCACCCCACGAGATAATTTTGATTTGAGGACGAATACTTCTAAAATGGCGACCCATATCGGTGTGGTTGTCACCAACACACCCGAAATGAGGACGCTAGTATATTCGAGTGATGAAATCCATGTGACGAAATGCAGTGATAAAAATATGCCACCGATGAGGATAAATAGCAAGTCACGGCGCGAAATGGCGCGGATTTGGGCGCGATAATCTGCCCTGCGGAGCATCATCGGCACAAGTAACAGTGTGGCGATAGATAACCGCCCACCCGCAATCACTAACGAGGGGATAGCTTCTTCTTGTGCGAGTCGGATGAATACCGCCGCGAGTGATAATGCCGATACACCGATGATGAGCATGAGTAATGCACGAAATGATGAACGTGGGGCGGGTTGGGTCATAAATAACCTTTTTGAAATGATGTCTTAAATTGTACCGTCACGCATTTTATCACATTGCGTCAATAATTATTAAGCGTCCTCTCATGCAGAGATGAGCCATGTTTAGCAATTTCTTATAGACGGTGTGTTACGATAGGATGAGAAAAATTGATTTAATTCACACAAGGAGAACCTATCCATGGCTTTTGAACTCCCTAATTTATTGTATGCAGATAACGCCCTTGAACCCCACATTGATGCCAAGACAATGGAAATTCATCGTGGCAAACATCACGCGGCTTATGTGACTAATTTGAATAATGCCATCGCTGGCACAGAATGGGATGGTAAATCTATTGAAGAATTGTTAGCCAACCTCTCTTCTGTCTCAGAAGATAAACGTGGTGTTGTCCGTAATAACGGAGGTGGGCATTGGAATCATAGCCTGTTCTGGCAAATCCTTAGCCCAAAACAAACCGAAATGAGTGCCGAACTCAAAGCCGCCATCGAAAAATCATTTGGCAGTGTGGATGCGATGAAAGAAGCCTTCGCAAAAGCCGCAATGGGGCGCTTTGGGTCTGGTTGGGCGTGGTTGATTGTGGATGGGGATGGCTTAAAAATTACCTCTAGCCCCAATCAAGATAACCCATTGATGGATGGTGTGCCTGCCAAGAAAGTGTTACTTGGTTTGGATGTGTGGGAACATGCCTATTACTTGCACTACCAAAACCGCCGTGCCGATTATGTCACCGCATTCTGGAATGTGGTGAATTGGGCAGAAGTATCGAGCCGATTTGCACATTCTAAATAATCATCTTTTGTGTATGGTTGTGCTTTTTCTCGGCATGATATAACACAACACATCATAGAGATGTGACACATATCATCTCGAATATTGTTCACAATCCACAAAAAAGGCGCTACAATGAGTAGCGTCTTTTTGATTTTTAGAAAATGTTTATACGGCAATCACGCCGTTCTATGGAGACCCAATATGACTGACTATCGTATCGAAAAAGATTCTCTCGGTGAGGTGCGCGTACCCGCCAACGCCTTATATGCCGCCCAAACACAACGCGCAGTAGAAAATTTCCCCATCACAGGCATGAAACCATATCCCGCGTTTGTGTGGAGCATGACCGTTATCAAACGTACTGCCGCGGTGGTGCATAAAGAACTCGGTTTGTTGGATGCCAATGTTGCCGATGCCATCATCAAAGCCTCTGATGAAATTTTGGCAGGTCAACACATGGAACATTTCGTTGTAGACCCCTTCCAAGCAGGTGCAGGCACAAGCCACAACATGAATGTGAATGAAGTGATTGCCAACCGCGCCAATCAAATTTTAGGTGTGGCGTTGGATGCCCCCAAGAAACCCGTGAATCCAAATGACCATGTGAATATGGCTCAAAGCACCAACGACACCATCCCAACCGCGATTCGCTTGGGTGTTTTGTGGAAATTTGATGAATTGATTGCCACCTTACAAAATTGTGCCGATGAATTCAAGAAAAAATCGGCTGAATGGGATGATGTGGTCAAGAGTGGTCGCACGCACTTGCAAGATGCTGTGCCTGTTCGTGTTGGTCAAGAAGTGGGCGCATGGGCAAAAGCGATTGAACGCAATATCGAAAAACTCAAATTTGCCGCCGAAGGCTTACGCCGTTTGGGTATTGGTGGGACAGCCGCAGGCAGTGGTTTGAATGCCCATGAAGAATATCATGCGCGTATGGTGAAGGGACTTACCACCCTCACTGGTATTAAACTCTATGAATCGGATGATTTGTTTGAATCTATGCAATCTATGCAAGATGCGGTGTTCTTCTCGGCGGCGATGCGGAATATGGCGCAAGACCTCACCCGTATTGCCAATGATATTCGCCTGCTGGCGAGTGGTCCAACCACAGGCTTGGCAGAAATGACCTGCCCAACGGTTCAACCCGGTTCTTCTATTATGCCCGGTAAAGTGAATCCTGTTTTGGCAGAAATGCTGAATCAATCTATGTATCATGTCATGGGATGTGATTATACTGTGATGATGTGTGGGCAAGCGGGTCAATTGGAATTGAATGTGATGATGCCCATGATTTCGCACAATTTGAATGAAATGATGATTGTGATGATTGGCGCGGTGCGTGCCTTTACCGACAAATTGGTCAAAGGTCTCATTCTCAATCGTGAACAAGCAGAACGCTGGTTAGCAAAAAATCCGATTTTAGTCACAGCATTGAATCCGATTATTGGCTATAACAATGGTGCGATGGTCGCCAAAAAAGCCCTTGCAGAAAATAAGAGTGTGCGCGAAGTTGTGCTAGAACTCGGTCTGATGAAAGCAGAAGACCTTGATAAAGCATTGGATGCCTACGAAATGACCAAAGGTGGTTTGCAAGGCATTGCGGCGGGTGGCTGATGAAAATTATTATCCTGCTACTTGTTGTGATGATGCTTGCAGGATGTGGGGGGGAAAGTACCCCCACATCGCCTGAATCTACCCAATCGCCAGATGCGACCGAAGTTCCTGTTGAGTCGGGCGCGGTGACTGCCGTCGAAAATTATTTGACTCTGTTGGTCAATAAAGACGAGACCAATTTCGCACTCAACCTTTGCCCAGCATACGAAGGCGAAGGAATGCGCGAATTTCGGTCTTTTGGCGCGGTAGATGCTTCGTTGAAAGATGTTGTTTGTGCCGAAGATGGTTCAGATGGCGAAACGGTTTTTGTGCTTTGTACAGGCACAATCGAATTGGTGTATCAGGGCGAGGAAACACGCGGTTTAGATTTATCGCGTGAGGTTTATCGTGCTGTCCAAGACGATGGTGAATGGAAAGTTTGTGGCAAAGGACGCACTGAGTAAAATGGTGGCGGACATACAAGGCGTTTGCCTCTAGTCCGCCATTACTTCTAGTTATTTACACCGCGCCAAACCGCATCGAGGGTTTGTAGGGCGGTTAAATTACGTATCACCCAACCATTTTGCATCCGTTCTGCGTCATCAAAGAAATTACGAGCATATGTTAGGTGAAATCCATCTTCACTCAAGCCACCATTGGGCAAGTCTTGAACTGCCAACCAAAAATTCCATAGAGGAATATCATATTCTTGGGCGACATTGGCAATAGCGCGGTTAATCCCGTGGTCGCCTTCTAAATTATCGGCTTTGGTGGCTAAAATAGGGACAACCCCTTCACTTATCCAATATTCGACAATCTCGCTTAGGTAATCTTCATAGATTTGTGGGTCTTCACCTGTCCACCATGTTTCCATGCTGATGAATACGATGCTTGGGTTATGAATCCGGTTTTCGCATTGATTCGGATTTTCATCTGGGTCGCAACGGTCTGGGCTTGACCAGAGGGGTGATAATACCGAGGCGACATTGAAGCCATTGTCTACTGCTTCGCTATTGCGGATGAATGACCCCGCAAAATGGTCTATGGTTTCTTGCAGATAAGCATAGTCTTCGCCGAGTGAATAATCATCGGGGGTATCGAATGAGCCTAGAAAATAGCTGTGAACATTTTGGCAATCGCCCACTTTGCCAAACGCATTGGGATTGTTGCCCATTTCTAACCCACGTTGATAAATTTCACGGGCGGCATCGCTCACGGTTGGGATGACGGGCAGTGTTTTCCATGAATCATCGGTTTGTTCTTCATCTTGAGCAAGGGTAGGGGATATTATCAGCATGATTATCATGCTGGAAAATAGCAATAATTGGGCTAAACGGCTTTTGACTTGCATTGGCATAAACTCCTCTTGATATGATTTCGATGAATTATCTAAAAAAGTGAGAAGGGGTGCAAGCCTCATCCAAATAACGGTGGGAAAGCGTTAGATGTAACAAATTCCCAATATCCTTAAAAACTAGCCGTCTTTTCAATTGAGACGAGAAACGATATAGGGTATACTTTGAGAAGATTATTTTTTATAACCTAGATAATTGTTCATAATAAGGCTCAGGCGAACTCGTGAAAAATCGGAAAATCGGAAAATACGAAATCATTGAACGCCTTGGGCGTGGCGGTATGGCAGAGGTCTATCGGGCGTATCATGCCAATTTGGATAGATACGTTGCCGTGAAAGTAATGCACAAATTTTTGGCAGATGATGATGAATTTGCCACGCGGTTTGAAAAAGAAGCCCAAAATATTGCACGCCTCAAACATCCGCACATTGTTCAGGTGTACGACTTTGAATATGATAATGCCACCGAGAGTTACTATATGGTGATGGAACTCATTGATGGCATGACATTAAAAGAACATCTCGCCGAATATGAGAAAAAAGGCGACCCAATGCCCCTTGAAGAGGCGCTCCGCATTAGCCGTGAGGCGGCGAGTGCGTTGTCGTATGCTCATCGCGCAGGCATGATTCACCGTGATGTCAAACCAGCAAACCTCATGCTCGATTCTAAAGAGGGGCATCGGGTTGTCCTAACCGATTTTGGGATTGCCAAAATTGTGAAGGGGTCTCAGATGACGGTGACAGGTGGTTTGGTCGGCACACCCGCTTATATGTCTCCTGAGCAAGGGGTTGGCGAAACCGGCGATGAACGGTCTGATTTATATTCGCTCGGCGTGATTATGTTTCAGATGGTCACGGGTGATTTGCCTTATGATGCAGAGACACCCCTTGCGCTCATTATGAAACATTTGAATGACCCTGTTCCATCGGTATTAGAGGTGAATCCCAAATTACCGCAACCTGTGGATGATATCATCAGCCGATTGATGTCGAAAGAACCCGAAGGACGCTATGCGACGGCGGGCGATTTAATTGAAGATATTCGCCAATTGGAATTGATGCTCACAGGGGCAACTGGTCAACTAAATATCACTACACCGACTAAGCAAATCAAATTGCCAAAAGAAACAGGTGGCGATTTTGATGTAGATAGCCCCACATTGCCATTACGCAAAGTGGTTGTGCAACCAAAACCGACCCCAACGGCTACCGCTAAGAAGCCAAATGGGTTTATTCTGTTAGTGATGACGCTCATATTTGCATTTGCTATCTTGATTGGCGGGTATCTTGTTAGGGCAAATGCGGGAATTTTCCCCGCGATTGGCGGTTAAAATGAGCCAACGGCGCCAATCGTTGCGATTTTAGATGATA
>CALDGT010000453.1 GCA_937942935.1 uncultured Chloroflexota bacterium
GTCGCCACGCACCGCCAATGTTTGGTCGGTTAGGGCTTGATTCACAATCACTTGCTCGCCAATAACGGTATTGTATGCCACCGAAATCAAATCATTGGTGAGCGCAATTCGCAATTCATCACAATAATTGAATAAGGTGAGCGACACGCTATCTTGTGTGGCATATAAATCGGCTAAAATGCGCGTCACATTTTGGACAGTGCGGTCACACCGATAAATCGGGGCAGACCCAAACCAATTATCGGGGCGGGTACGTTCACCAAACACCTCATCAGCCGATAACTCTAAATCGTGCCGAATATTTCGCGCCAACAGTTGTATATCGTTGGTGGTCGCCCCAAACCATTCTGGCGGACGTGTCCCGACACCAAAAATCGTCTCCGCGAGGGTTTCATTATCAAACCACAAATCCACAACCGCCGTTTCTGAATTCCATTCAAAATTGAATGTCCAATTGGGCGGGCGCACCCCCGTACCAATAATTTCATCTGCAACCAATTCCAAATCGGCGCGGGCTTGTGAGATGAATAATTCAAATAAATTCGCTTGCGGGTTTGGCGCAGATTGCACAATCGAAATCGCAACCACAAAAAGCGCCACTACAATTAATCCAATCCGTCGCATGGCGTATCATCCCTCTTGACTGTCAATATTTCGTTCTATTATAGCGTGTATTGGCACGATGTGCATTAGTGGGCATCAAGATGATTCTGTATCGCTTTCTACCGAAATACCTGTTTCATCGGCTAAGTCTTGTAAAGAAATGGCGTGTATGGTTTGGCTATCGGTCATATTTGCCTGCATTTGGTCGCCACATACCAAGCAATAAGGGTCACGGTCAACTTGTATCCATAACCCAGAATGCGGGGGTGTTTCTTCTCCTGCAATAATTTCGATAGCATTATTGGCTAAAATCACGGTATTGGTCGGCAATGACGCATATTGGTTGGTCTCTTTGAGCAAAAATTTAATAGCAAAATCAGATTGGGTGAGCGCCACCCGTACCACATGCAACCATAAGGCGGGTTCGGCTTCGATTGTACCTTCGGGTCCAATCATACCATAATCCAATTCGCCCTCATCATTCACCAGGTGAACCTCATCGCGCACACCCGCCGACCAACACGCATAAC
>CALDGT010000454.1 GCA_937942935.1 uncultured Chloroflexota bacterium
TTGTCACACTTATTCACGAGAAGTTTTAGCGCGATAGACCGTGAGGTGCGGCGCTCTAGATGATTATGATGGCGATGGTAATGGTTGCACTACTCATTTATGCCTGGGGCATGAGGAAGGAATCTCGGAACAATGGCTAATAGTGTTCTTTCTCAACCAAAAATTGGACAATTTTTACCCATAGATGACCGCATCAGACGTGGGCGGATGTTGCAAAGTGTGGGGCGCTTTTCTGGTGGGGTGGTCATCCCATTTGCCTCCTATTTTTTCTTGTGGGCGCCTATCCTTGTATTAGTCCTATTTTCGTTCAATGCCTCGCGCACAGTGGATGTGTGGCGTGGTTTCACGATGGAATGGTATCTGAATGTGTTCAACGCGGTGGGGGATGGGTCTGCAAAAAGTAGCGCCACCCTTATGGAATCGTTGCGAAACAGTTTATTCATCGGTGTGGTTGCAACCGCCATTGCGACAGTTTTGGGGACAACTTTAGCCCTCAGCATGGCGCGGAGCAAATTTCCGGGTAAAAAATTTGTAGATAGCGTTTTGTTGTTGCCGATGGTTATCCCAGAAATCACACAAGGCATTTCATTGGCAATTTTCTTCAAAATCATTTTCGATTACATGCAAAACAGCACTGGTCAAAACTGGCTACCCGGTTTCGGAACAATTATCATCGGGCATGTCGCGTTTAATATCTCGTATGTGGCGATTGTTGTGCGTGCCAGCATTGAAGGGTTGAGCAAACACTATGAAGAAGCCGCCTACGATTTGGGTGCAGATTATTGGCGTGCCTTTTGGCGTGTGACCTTTCCCCTCATTCTACCCGGTATCATCGGTGGGGCGCTTCTCGCCTTTACCTTGTCATTAGATGATTATCTCGTGACATTTTATAACAAAGGGGTTGGGTCTGGCACATTGCCGATTTATGTCTATGGGATGCTCAAGACATCTGTTTCGCCAGAAGTGAATGCACTTTCGACCATGATGTTAGCCGTCTCAACTGTTTTAGTCGGGTTTTCATTATGGTTACAAGGACGCAATGGCGCACGCGCCGACTAATCGCATACTAGCACTTTTATAGACATGGACAAAAATCTTGTCTATAAAGGTGAAATTTATCCGTAAAATGGTTATTCAATAAGGAGTAGAAACACATGCAAAAACGATTTTTGATGATTTTGGGTTTGTTGATGATTGCCATGTTGGGAATCATGCCCGCCATCGCGCAAGAAGAGACAGAAGTCGCCCCTATCACCGAAATCACTTGGACTTGTCCAGAGGGATTTGAAGGACAAAGTCTTGTTTTATACAACTGGCTCTATTTTATCAGCGATACGGTCATCGCAGAATTTGAATCTCGCTGTGGTGTAACGGTTCGACTCGAAACCTATGGGAGCAATGAAGAACTCATTGGCTCAATGCGAAATGGCAATCCGGGTTATGATATTGCTGTCCCTGCCGATTATGGCATTGCGGTTATGGCGCGTGAAGGACTTATCGAAAGAATTGATTTGAGCCGTATTCCCAATTATGCCAATATAGATGACTTGTATAAGGGATTATCCTTCGACCCAAACCAAGAATATAGTGTCCCATATTTGTGGGGGACATTTGGCGCATTGTATAACACCGATGTTTATGGCGAAGAAATTACAACATGGGAACAAATTTGGAATTTTTCTGGGCGTGTCGGTTGGACAGATGACCAACGTTCCATTTTAGGTGTTGTATTGCGTGAATTGGGCTATAACCCCAACTCTATCGATGAAAATGAATTATACGAAGCCTTAGATTTGCTTTTGAGTTATGGCTCAAATGGCAACTTGGTTCACATTTCAGATGACCCATCACCCCTTTTTGTACGGGGTGATTTGGATATGGTTTTGACCTATAGTGGCGATGCCTTCCAACGCATTATCGAATGTGAATGTGATAACTTTAAGTATGTTATCCCCACAGAGGGGTCTGTTTTGGATGTTGAGGCAATGGTATTGCTCAAAGATGCCCCAAATCCAGAGTTGGCATACTTGTTCATGGATTTTATTCACGACCCCATGGTAGCGGCATTGAATACCAATGAAACAGCTTATGGTTCTGTGAATCGTGTGGCTATTGAAGCAGGATTAATTGACCCCGAAATTAGCGCCACCATCATCCCCATCCCCGAAATTTTGGAGCAAATGTGGGTGATTGAAGATATTGCCGATGCAGAATTTATTTATGCCGATGTGTGGGACGAATTCCTCATCACCATCAGCCAATAATAACTATCAATTCTAGTATTCAAAATAAAACCCACCCTGTTCAGTTAGAATAGGGTGGGTTTTTATAACTGTATCTTAATTGACCTGAAGCACATTTTTGTGTAATACTTTCTTTATAAACAGAATTTGTGTTTTATGGAGCAACACCATTATGTCAACC
>CALDGT010000455.1 GCA_937942935.1 uncultured Chloroflexota bacterium
GTTCCATCCCTTTATCGGCAGTGGTTTTATTCAAATCGGGATACGACCAAAATTGAGCCCAACTGCTGGCGGTGCTGGCGTATAAAATACCATCGCGCACAATATCAATGTTTTGGTGGACATGCCCAAAAAACACCCCCCGAATCCGTCTTTTTGCGGGCAGAATCGCCCGATGAAAATCGTCCCAATTGGTCACACCCATATAATTATCGAGCCAAGGGATGCCCGTTGGCAAAACATTATGATGCGTGGCTATGACCAGTGGGCGCGGGTCATCTGCGGAGCAAATTTTGCTTATCCAGTCTAACTGAGTCTCTGTAAAATGACCTGCTGGCGGTGTGGATGCGCCATTGCTATCTACGACAGCAAATTGAACATCATTCACTGTAAATGTGTAATTTACCTGAAGGGTTGTGTCTTCTTTTTGGATGAGGGTATTTTGAAGTGCGCCTGCCGCATCATGATTACCCGCCACATAATGAACAGGATATTTAATCTGGCTCAAAATATCGCGGGCAGTGATATACATCTCTGGCACAGGGTCATAAACCACATCGCCTGTATGCAAAACAAAGTCGAGTTTGAATGGCAAGGCATTGATAGTATCTACCAACGCTTTTGCGCCCCAATTCGGTGGATATTGGGCAAAATCGCGCGTGTGGTTTGGGTTGCTATGGATATGCGTGTCGCTGATATGCAAAAATGTCACCAACGGCTCGACCATCGTTTATCTATCCCCTATTTTCCGCGCAAACGCGGGTCAAAATAAATTGAATTAGATTGTACCCATTCTTTTACTTTCCACGCAAACGTGGGTCAAAGACATCGCGCAGACCATCACCTAATAAATTAAATCCAAGCACGGTGATGGTGATGGCAATCCCGGGAAATAAAACCAAATGAGGCGATGTTTGGAATAAATCTCGCGCATCGGAGAGCATTTTTCCCCATTCGGGGATGGGTTCTGCCGCCCCAACACCCAAGAAAGATAATCCTGCGGTCTCAATCACAGCCGTCCCAATACCGAGTGTGCCTTGTACAATAATTGGCGTGAGCGCATTGGGGAGGATATGCCAAAAAATAATCCGCAAATGCCCTGCACCAAGTGCGCGTTCTGCGGTCACATATTCTAGTTCTTTAAGCGATAACACGCTGGCGCGGACGAGTCGAGCATAAACTGGCACAGCCACAATACCGATTGCCAACATCGCATTTTCAAGATTTGCCCCTTTTCGTAGGGTCACGATGGCTATCGCAAGGAGCAATGACGGGAATGCCAACAAAACATCCATAAAACGCATGACAATATCATCAAACCATCCGCCGATATACCCCGTCAGCAAGCCGATGAGTGAGCCAAATAAAATCGCAATGGATACAGAGACCAACCCAACTGTGAGCGAGATGCGGGTGCCATACACAATTCGGCTAAACTGGTCACGCGAATTGCGGTCTAGCCCCATATAATGTTCTTCTATGTCGGTACATCCAAAGGCATGAATACACGGTTGGCGCTCTGGCAACCTTCCACCGGATGTTTCGTAACCTTTTATATCGCGCATAGATTTATCATACGGATACGGCGCAATAAAATCGGCGAGAAGGGCAACTGTCGCCAACGACAGGATGATAAATAATCCTAGCATGGCAGACCGATTGCTCATCATTGTCTTGAGTGTCACAACCCATCGGCGTGAAGGAGTATAAACTTGTTCTGGCGCTAATGAAATTGGTTTATTGGCATCTTGTTGCATGAATCTACTTCCCCTCTGGCGGGTCTTAACTCAAACGAATACGCGGGTCTAAAAAGCCATACATCAAATCTACAAGGAGATTGATAAAGACAAACGAAAATGCCACAATGAGCGTCACTGCTTGAATGACTTGATAATCACGAGCAGTAATCGCATCGAATAATGTGCGTCCTACACCTGTTAACCCAAAAATGGTCTCAGTGAGGACTGCCCCACTGACCAAATAGCCAAAATTAAGCCCAATAATGGTGATGACAGGCAACATGGCATTTCGTAACCCATGCCGAACAACAACAACCCGTTCCCTTAACCCTTTGGCGCGGGCAGTACGGATATAATCTTGGTTCAACGCATCTACAAGACTAGAACGTGTCATGCGTGCGATAATGGCAAGTGGAATTGTCCCAACGGCGATAGCAGGCAAAATGAGATAACGCATTGCCTGAAAAATTAAATCAAAATTGAGGGTCAAAATACCGTTGAGGATATTAAAACGTCCAATAAAAGTAAGTAATGGGGTAGCTGTATCTTGTGTCGCAAGCCCCCACGCCACATAAAATGGGGTGATGGTGCTTTGATACCCTGCGGGCAAACTGCCGGATGGTGGTAAATATAAAAATGAATCTTTTAGGGTGACAGAAAAGAAAACTTTTAGCATGAGTGCCAACCAAAATACAGGCATCGAAACGCCAATATTGGCGATAATCATGGTTACTAAATCTATGGGAGAATTACGATAATATGCCGCAGTAATCCCTAATGGCACGCCCAATAACACCGCAAAAACAAGTGCCA
>CALDGT010000456.1 GCA_937942935.1 uncultured Chloroflexota bacterium
GGCATGGGTGTAGCATTATTGGGTCATGCACACCCCGCCGTAGCCGATGCAATCGCCCGCCAAGCGCATACTCTCATCACCTGCGCCGAAATCTTTTATAACGACCAACGCGCCCGTTTATATGAATTGCTAGATGGCTTGTTAGGCGCGGAATTTGGGCGCTATTTCTTGTGCAATAGTGGCGCAGAGGCGATAGAAGGGGCGTTAAAAATCGCACGATTGCTCACAGGGCGGACATCTGTTGTGGCGTGCAAACGTGCCTTTCATGGGCGCACCTTGGGCGCGTTGGGCATGACATGGAACACGGCGTATCGTGAACCGTTTGCAGGTTGGACACTCCCAAATGTGACACACATCGCTTATAACGATATTTCGGCACTCGAAACTGCCATCACAGACCAAACTGCCGCAGTCGTCTTAGAAGCGGTGCAAGGTGAGGGTGGGGTGTATGTGATAGACTCCGAATTCTTGCGCGAGGCACGCCGTTTATGCACAGAACGCGGGGCATTGCTCATTATGGATGAAATTCAAACAGGTCTTGGGCGTACAGGTCGCTGGTTTGGCTATCAACATGCCGATATTATGCCTGATATGGTCGTCCTCGCCAAAGGATTGGCGGGCGGTGTGCCGATGGGCGCGGTGGCATGGCGGACAGCACTCGGTAACATCGAAAATAGCACGCATGGCTCGACATTTGGCGGGAATCCGTTGGCGTGTGCGTCTGCGGTGGCGACTATCCAAACCCTGCAAACCATTGATGCGCCCACCCGCGCCAATAATTTGGGTGTATTATTACTTAACGCGCTCCGTGAACACAATTTGACGGGTGTCCGTGAGATTCGCAGTTTGGGATTGATGGTCGGGTTAGAATTACGTGGACGGGTGTCGCCTGTGGTGCAAGCCCTTCAAGCGCGTGGGGTTTTGGCATTGATAGCGGGGAAAACGGTGTTGCGGTTTTTGCCACCCCTCATCATCACAGGTGCTGAACTGGAGCAAACAACTTCTATTTTGGCTGATGTGTTGAATGAGGTGGGGGCATGACGGTTGTAACACAAACTATCATCACCGATGCCCAAGCCGAAAATTTATTGCATGATTTAGTGGCTATCCAAAGTTTTTCGCACACAGAAGCCGATGCTGTCCAATTTTTAGTGGATTGGATGAATCAACATGGATATGACCGCGCCTTTGTGGATGAGGCGGGGAATGCGGTGGGGATTATGGGGAATGGCTCGCATACCCTCATCCTCTTGGGGCATATTGATACCTTCATGGGTATTTTACCTGTGCGCCACGATGGGCGGTTACTCTATGGGCGGGGCGCGGTGGATGCCAAAGGCGCATTATGTGGATTTGTGGTCGCGGGGGCGCGTGCGACTGTTCCGCAAGATTGGCGTGTGATTGTGGTTGGCGCGGTTGAAGAAGAATGTCCCACCAGCGCGGGCGCACGCCATATCATGAGGCAATATCACCCCGATTTGTGCATTATTGGTGAACCGTCGCGCTGGGATAGGATGACATTGGGGTATAAAGGTCGGCTTATTATGAATTGGGAATGGCGCGGGGCATTGGGGCATAGCGCAGGTCAGATGACCACGCCCGCCGAACACGCCTTCGCCGATTTTGGAATCATCAATGCGCTGGTGAATCGGCTGAATGAGGGCAAATCGGGCGTATTTGACTTGCTCGATATATCCCTACAAGCCGTGAATAGCGGTCATGATGATGATGGTCACGGGTGGGCGCAGATGACAATCGGTTTTCGGTTGCCAACGACTATTACCCCAGAAGAATTGAGCCAACAATGCCATAAAGCTATTTCATCTGGCGCGGAAATCGTATTTTCTGGGATGGAACATGCCTTTTTAGCCGAAAAAGATAACATGCTCACGCGCACCATGCGCGGGGCGATACGCATACATGGCGGAAAACCCGCATTTGTCGTCAAAACAGGCACATCCGATATGAATATTGTTGGGCGCGAATGGGGATGCCCCATTATCGCTTATGGTGCGGGGGATTCATCATTAGACCACACCCCGCAGGAACACATTGATTTAGACGAATTTATCACATCTATACGGGTATTAACCAGCGCGATTGAAAGGCTCGAAAATGTCATTTGAACAATTTAGCATCATAGATAGCACCCTGCGCGAAGGGGAACAATTTAGCACCGCCACCTTCACCACCGACCAAAAATTGCGTATCGCGCACGCATTAGACGAATTTGGTGTGGAGATGATAGAGATGACCTCGCCATGCGCTTCACCACAAAGCGAAGCCGATATTCGGGCGGTGGTGCGCTCTCATCTCAATGCGCGTATCCTCACACATATCCGTTGTAACCGTGAGGATGCCATCAAAGCCCTCGATACAGGGGTGCATGGTGTGGAT
>CALDGT010000457.1 GCA_937942935.1 uncultured Chloroflexota bacterium
TGGGAATTTGCCCTACGCTATGCGGTACACAGGGATGATAAATCTATTTTGGATATGGTGACAAACACCCTCATACAAATGGCGCGGGGTGGGATATACGACCAAATTGGGGGCGGTTTTGCGCGATATAGTGTGGATGCCTTGTGGCTTGTCCCCCATTTTGAGAAGATGCTATATGATAACGCCCAATTGAGCCGTTTATATTTGCACACATGGCAAGTCACCAAAGACCCGTATTTGCTTCAGATTGCCACCGAAATTCACGATTATTTGTTGCGCGAGATGACATCCCCAGAAGGTGGATTTTATAGCGCCACCGATGCCGATAGTGAAGGCGAAGAAGGCAAGTTTTTTGTGTGGGATATGCCTGAATTGCGCGATTTGCTCCCCGACCCATTATATGATACGGCGATAGAAGTCTTTGGTGTGACCAAAGGGGGAAATTTTGAGGGGCATAATATCCTCACATTGCCCAATCCATTAGATGTATCGGCGGAACGTCTGGGAATTTCTGTGAGTGAATTAACAGACCGAGTTGCGCTCATCAAAGACAAACTCTATACCGCCCGCCTGCAACGGATTCCACCCGGTTTAGATGATAAAATCCTCACAGGGTGGAATGGGATGGCGCTCGCCAGCCTTGCAGAAGCCGCCCGTATTTTGAATCGGGTAGATTATCATCAAGCGACATTGCGCTGTGCTAACTTTTTAGCGGAACATCTGATGACCGATGATTATCGGTTGTATCGCACTCATAAAGCAGGTGTGAGCAAACTCAATGGCTATTTAGAAGATTATGCCAACCTGATAGATGCGTTTTTAGAGGTGTATCAACTCACATTCGACCAAAAATGGTTTGCTCATGCGGTTGGACTCGCAGAACGTGTTTTGGCTCACTTTTCTACGACAGAAGGCGGATTTTTTGATGTGAGTGATGACCACGAAGCCTTAGTTGTGCGCCCGCGTAGTGTGCAAGATAATGCCGTCCCGTGTGGGAATAATATGATGGCGAAGCAATTGATTCGCCTATATGCCTATACAGGTGAGGCAAAGTATCAAGATTCTGCGGTGCGGGCGTTGCAGTTGCTCACCAATGCACTCGGTCAATATCCGCATGGATTTGGTGAGGCATTGAATTCGGTGGATATGTTGGTGCGTGGGATAGATGAAATTGCAATCATTGGCGACCCGAAAGCAGAGGCGACAAAATCGCT
Organism: uncultured Chloroflexota bacterium; assembly: GCA_937942935.1. Classification (GTDB taxonomy): domain Bacteria; phylum Chloroflexota; class Anaerolineae; order Aggregatilineales; family Phototrophicaceae. The sequence continues at coordinate 1,215 of CALDGT010000457.1, forward strand.
TTTAGCCGAAATTCATGCTCAATATCGCCCAAATATGGTGCTGGCATTATCGCCTGTGGCAGTTGAGGATGAGCATCTCGTTCCGTTATTGCGCGGGCGGGGATTAAAAGGGGATATGCCGACTGTGTATGTGTGTCGAGAGATGACATGCAAATTACCTGTGAATACGGTGGATGAGTTACAAAAGGTGCTTATATCTACTGGTGCATAAATCATCTTTCGGGTGTATAACAAGTGGCGTTGTCTATCACCCGAAAGGCTATACATGACCTTAGCACAAAATTTATTAGCGCAATATCGCAATAATCGCCCACTCTCGTTAGATGTATCGTGGGAAGACGAAATTATTTATCCTGCGTATGACGGTTTTTCGATTATCAATGTTCCACAGACGATAGGTAATCTGTTAGGTGCAAATTATTCGACACCGCTTCACTCATCATTAGGTCTCCCAACCGATGTTGACCGTGTGGTGTTATTCATCTCCGATGGCATGGGATATTTGCGTTTGCAAGACCTGATTCAACACGATACAGAAGCCGCTGAATTGGTTAGTTGGCTCACAAATGGGCGTGGCGCAACACCGATTACATCCATTTCTCCATCTACGACAGTCGCCGCGCTCACCAGTTTATGGACAGGCGTCCCTTCTGCTACACATGGCATTATGGGGACAACCCTTTTTCTGCGCGAAATCGGGATGTTATCAGATATGCTTTTTCTGAAGCCAAAAACGGGCGATTTACCGCGTGGTATTTTGGAATCGTGGGGGATAAATCCTGTCACACTCACCCAAACAACTACAGTATCACAAAAATTAGCAGAACAGGGTGTGCCGACACACTTATTATCTGATAGAGGGCTATTAGACACTGGACTCTCTAAAATTTTGCATCGTGGCATTGACCATAAACATATTCATTTTGGAT
>CALDGT010000458.1 GCA_937942935.1 uncultured Chloroflexota bacterium
CTCTGTTGCATAAACAACATAATTAGCTGTTTTGTTGGTTGCCTCATATTGTAATGTGAATTATGGTAAATATGCAACACAGTGTCGTTTATGTTGATAAAATAGAGAGGTGTGCATCATGGAGATTGTGTTAGTCGATATGTTCAGTGTCCCAAATGATAAAAAAAGTGCATTTTTGGAGCAGACCAATATCGCCAGAAATGTTGTTAAGGCATTACCCGGTTTTGTTGAGGGGCATACGTATGAAATGCAAGACACCGATGAACAATTCAATATTTTAACGGTTGTTGTTTGGCAAGATAAAACAGCGTATGAAAATGCGCGGATGATGGTTGCAGAAGAATATCAAAGACGCGGGTTTAATCCACTCAAGACGGTGCAAGAAATGGGTATAAACATGATACGAGCCACCTATAAACGAGTTGCTTATTAAAATTATCCAGTCTTTGCCGATTGGTCATAGTCGCGTTGGGCGGCGGTTATATCCTCTATATTGGCTTCTGCCCAATGCCGAATCGCAGATAGGGCTTGTGTGAGGGTTTTCCCTAGTGGGGTGAGGGTATATTCGACTCGCGGTGGCACTTCTGGGTAAACTGTCCGTGTGATAAGCCCATCACGCTCCAAATTACGTAAGGTTTGGGTGAGCATCTTTTGGGATATGCCCCCAATCCGTCGCCTTATATCCGAAAAGCGCATCGTCCCTTCTTCTAATAACCCAATAATCAAGGCTGTCCACTTATCGCCGATGCGGTCTAATACCTCGCGGGTGGGACAATTGCTTGCGTATACATTGCCGTGCAGTTTAATGGTTTCCATTAGGTAACTACCTCACTTTGAAGTGCCTACTTTTCAAAAGAGAGTAAATCTCTTATAGTGACTATTGTATTATATCTCATAAAAAAGGACAGAACAATGACTGAGAAATTATTGGTAACAGGCGCATCTGGTCACTTAGGACAACGGGTTTTAGAATTGCTCCTCGAAGCGGGCGAAAATTCGATTATTGCCACCACCCGTCACCCAGAAAAATTAGCGCAGTTTGCGAATCGGGGTGTTGATGTGCGGTATGCCAGTTTCGATGAACCAGAATCGCTTAAGACAGCATTTGAAGGGGCAACCCGCTTGTTGCTCATCAGCACCGATGCGCTCGATGAAGTGGGAAAACGCCTTAGACAACATCAAATAGCGGTCAAAGCGGCGGTAGAAGCAGGCGTCTCGCACATTGTATATACATCGCTGGTCGGTGCAGATGATAGCCCTGTTTTATTTGCCCCAGACCATGCAGGCACAGAACAGGCTATTATCCAAAGTGGGGTAGGGTATACCATCCTCCGCAATAATTTATATATGGATTTACTCATTCAATCGGTTAGCCAAGCCTATCAAATTGGTGGGATATTTGGGGCAACCGCCGATGGAAAAACATCGTATATCACCCGTGAAGATTGCGCTCATGTGGCGGCATCGGCATTATCTGCATCGTTCACTGGGAAGCGTATCCTCAATATCACAGGCGCAGAAGCCCTTTCTCAAGCCGATATTGCGACTATCGCCAGCACCATCACGGGCAAACCATTGGGTTATACGCCCATCCCCTTAGAAGCACTCATCGAAGCGATGGTCGGGGCAGGGTTGCCAAAACCGGTCGCAGAAGTTTATGCCTCAATTGATGTGGCGGTTGCACAAGGAAAAATGAGCGTGGTGTCATCCGATTTTAAGACCTTGACTGGTCGTGAGCCGATGAAGGCGAGCGCGTTTTTGAAAGCGCATTTGCCTCACTAGATTTGATGTCTTTATAAAGAATAAATCAGAGTGGCAGAATTATCTTGCCACTCTGTCGTTTATGAGGCGGTAAATAGCCTTAAAATAGCCCGACCACATTCCCGTTTTCATCAATATCCACGCGATGCGCGGCGGGGTCTGCGCCTAAACCTGGCATGGTACTCATATCACCGCATAATGGATAAATGAAGCCCGCGCCAACACTGGCACGCACCTCTTTAATCGGCAATCTAAAACCGGTTGGTGCGCCTTTTTGTTTGGGGTCGGCGGTAAAGCTGAGGTGTGTTTTTGCCATGCAAATCGGCAATCCGCCAAAGCCATTTTTTTGG
>CALDGT010000459.1 GCA_937942935.1 uncultured Chloroflexota bacterium
TGGTCAATCCTACCATGAAACCATTGATACCCTTGTGGCAAAAGCCATTGATACACTCAACCCGAATCGCGCCCTCGCAACCATCATCGGGCATGGGGACGCGCATAACGGCAATGTATTTTTCCGCACAGAGACCACCCCGCCATCACTGCTTTATTTTGACCCCGCCTTCGCAGGTAGACATTCACCCCTGCTAGACCTTGTGAAGCCGATTTTTCATAATGTGTTCGCCATGTGGATGTATCACCCGCACGCCAAAAAAGAGGCAACACCGATTCAGGTAGATGTGCGCGGGGATGAATGGCATGTTACCTACAGTTATGCGTTGTGGTCGGTGCGGACGATGTTCTTGGAGAGTAAATTTGAGCGGGTAGTGATTCCCACCCTAAAATTGCTGAAAGAACGCGGTTTTTTGCCTGATGATTGGCGCGAAATCCTCAAATTAGCATTATTCTGTTGCCCATTCTTGACCCTGAATTTAACCGATACAAACCGATTCCCACCAGAAATCAGTTTGTTGGGGCTGGCGATGTCGGTAGAAATGGGCGCGAATGGCACATCTGGCATATTGGCAAAATGGTTGGATGTGGCAGAAAACGGGTTACATCTCTCAAAATAAAAAACGTGCATTGCATGGCATGATTTATACAAAATGAAACCATTTTTATCATGCGGGACGAGGCAATGCCTCACCCCTACACATTATGAACATCTTGAATCCATCGGCGCGGGTTATCGTGAATATATGCCGATAAAACATAATATTCTTCAGGATTGCGGATAATATGTTCATGATAATTACGTTGCCAAATCAAATCCGTCACACCTAATTGTATATGAATCTGTTTAGACACAATTGATTTATACGACCCAACAATTGCCCCTAATCCGCCTTTACGACTATTGCCATTCGGATTGGCATCCTGCATGATGAATAAAATCCCATGAACATGATTCGGCATCACCACAAACGCATCTAGTTTGACATGCGAAAAATGGTCAGGTATGAATTGCCAATAGTCCCGCGCAACATTGCCCCACGCATTACGATTCATGGTTTCATCTACAATTTTTCCGAATAAATGTTGACGCTGATGGGTACAAATCGTCACAAAATAAGCACCTTGCGATGAATAATCATAATCGTAAAGTCGTATAGAATGACGATTTGGTAAATTGGATTTTTGAGTCATAAATTTCACCCACAACAGGTCGTAGGGGCGAGGCACTGCCTCGTCCCGAGTAAAAAAATCAAGAATCAAAAACCTAAAAGCGAGCTATGCGAAAGCCCCTGCCAGTGTTGTTCCTATCAAACGGACTAAGCCTGTAACGGAATGTACATGAAAACCGCCCCACATCTTCTGTGTACCAACTTCCCCCCATCATCACCCGCAAATCACTATCATCCCCTTGCAGGTGATTTTCACCTGTTTTATAGGTGGTCAAACACCATTCCCACACATTTCCCGCCATATCCACTAAGCCATAAGGATGGGTGTATTTATCCTCATATTGATACACAGGTGTGGTCTTACCAACCCCTTTTTTATCCACATTGTTGTTGCACAAATTAGCATCCCATGTATTTCCCCACGGATAAACACGCTTATCATCGCCTTGCGCCGCCCGTTGCCACATCACATCACTGGGGAGCATAATTTGTTGACCCGATTTTTGTGATACCCAATTACAAAATGCCACCCCTTCATACCATGACACGCCCACAACGGGATACTCGTCCCCATTCCATTTACTATCATCCCAATAATACGGCTGTGTATGGTTGTTGCGCCATGCGATGCCTGCGGGTGTCCAGAATCTATCATTATTATATCCACCATCTTGTATAAATAGGCGGAATTGGGCATTAGTAACAGGGTATTTCGCCATATAAAATGCGGGAACATCCACAGTCATCTCATCTTTGGCATAGAAATTATTATCGTATACATCGTTTTGCGAGAAGGATACGCGCCCAGCAGGGATATAACACCAATCAAACGGTTTTGGCAAAATAATTTTTGGTTTCGGGGGAATGGCAATTTGGGATTTTTGTGGCGTGTCAACCTGTGATACAAGATTAATTTTCATGCGTTTGCACAGCCGATTCACCAATTCCGATGATGATATGCCTTCGTTTGCATAATCAATGTATTGGATGCTAATCAGGCTCATGGGCGGTTCTGTATCTTGTGCCATGACAGGAATAATCGGCTTTTTCCGCATTTGGGCGTAGCGAATTTCTTTTATCACATAACTTTCGGTTTGCGATTCATCATCAATATGCCGATTAATATCGGGGGAATACAGCACGACCATATAATCACAACGGGCAATTTGGCGCTGAATGAGCGTCTCCCATTCATCCCCATAATCAATTCCTTCAACATCCACCCAAGCCGAAACATTTTCTAGGGCATTAAGGTTTTCTGCCAAATCCATCGCCAACGATTTTGTATCTTTTTTGGCATAACTGATAAAAATATGTGTCATAAAATACTCCTAACCCGCGCCTATAAATTCCCACACACCACCCGAAAACCCCAACTGTTACTCGGCACATATTTGATGCGGAATGTGGTCGTAAATTGGCTTATATCTTCATTCCACCATGCCCCACCGCGCAAAATGCGAATATCTGTGCCTTCAAGGTCATTTCTGCCCGTCTGATACGTGGTCAAACACCATTCCCACACATTTCCCGCCATATCCACCACACCAAACGGACTACTGCCTTTATCCTCATATTGGCGTACAGGGGTCGTATTCCCCACCCCGCCCTTGCTGATGTTATGATTACACACATCATCGCGCCAGAAATTCCCCCAAGGATAAACACGCCCTTCATCGCCACTGGCGGCGCGTTGCCACATGGCATCGGTGGGGAGCATAATATTTTCGCCTGTTTGGGCGGTCATCCAACGACAAAATGCCACCGCTTCATACCAACAAACCCCCACCACAGGGCAATCATCTGCGTTCCATTTGGGGTCATCCAAATGATATGGCTTGCGATTATTCCCACGCCATGCAATCCCCGATACAGTCCACCAATCATCATTCACATACCCGCCATCCATCACAAATTGGCGATATTGTTTGTTGGTGATAGGATATTTTGACATCCAAACAGTCGGGACATTCACTTGGGTCTCTTGACGAATATAAACATCTTTATCATGCCCATCCGGATTCAACGTTACATCGCCTGCGGGAATATAACACCAATCAAAGGGTGCATCCAAAACAATTTTCGGCTTCGGCGGAATCATAATCCGCCGAAGGGTTGTGCTAGAAATATTATTGATGTCCGTTTCGGGTGGTGGCACAATTTTCATCCGCTTGCGGAGTCGGTCTACCAAATCATCGAGACTCATCCCCTCTTTTTCGTATTCGATATGCTGAATCCCAATGAGGCTAATGGGTGGCTCTGTTTGCTGAATCATCACAGGAATGATGGTCTTTTTATGCAATTGAGCATATCGAATTTCACGCACGACATAACTTTTAGGCTTCAGTTCATCATAAATATGCCGATTGATACTCGGTGAATAAAGTACAATCAGATAATCACACTTAAAAATTTGTCGTTGGATGAGCGTTTCCCAATCATCACCATCTTCAATATCGCGGTCTACCCAAACGGTCAGCCCCTCAATCGTATTGAGTTTATCTGCAAGGGGTATCGCTAATGATTTGGTTTCTTCTCGCGCATAGCTAATGAAAATATGTGTCATCGCGCTGTCCTAATCTCGAAGCACCTCTAGCAATTTTTTATAGGTCGGTGATTCATCCATAAAAATATATTGGGTTGGTTGGCTAACAATGTGCATCCCGCCAACACTCCGCAAATATTCCACCGCGCCGAGTAAATCCTTCGTCCGCACTGTGAGCGTCACGGTGAACCACTGGCGGTCATCGCGTGCGACATAAACAGGCGCAATCGTGGGACCCAATAACCCGCGTGTGAGGGTATTATCCACCACCTTAAAACCGACTTCTTCAATACTTTCGCCCGACATATTCACGGTCAATTGCGAATATTGTTTGCCCGTGAGCGAGGCATCAATATGCTCCAACATTTTGCGAACCGTTTCGAGCAACATCGGATTTTCTCTGAGCGCCTTTTTGTTGCCAACCAAACAGGCTTGTGATTCTACAATCACACCATCTGGCAAAGGGCGCAGATGATTTTCGCGCAGGGTTGTGCCAGTTTGCACCAAATCTACGATAATATCCGCATAGCCAATGGTTGGGGCGGCTTCGATTGCCCCTTCTGCTTTCACCAAATTGAAGTGATGAATCCCGTTGGCATGTAAAAATCGGCGTGTCAGATGGGTATAAGTAGTTGCTACGCGCAAATTCCGCCGTTTTTGCTCACGGAAATCCATCGCTACATCTACTAAATCTGCCATAATTTCGACATCTACCCATGTTTCTGGGACAGCAACAACCAATGAGCAATGCCCATAACCGAGTTTATCGTGAATGACAATCAGGTCATCAGTTGGGTTTTCTTGAACAACATCATACCCTGTGATGCCAATATGCGCCGTGCCATCTGCCACTTTATACAAAACATCGCGCACTCGTTGAAATAACACATTCAAGTTATTCAACGCAGGGATTGTGCCTGTATATTGGCGCGGGTTGGGATGATTAACCTTCAATCCACACTCTTTTAAGAAATTCGTGGTTGGTTCTGCAATTGCTCCCTTACTTGGGAGTCCTAACGTAAATTGTTCTAACATATCAACGTCCATGAAGTGTTTTTACCAACAAATCAATCTCATCTAGGGTATAATCGCGTTTGCCGAGTCGAATTTTGTCGTCATCTGATGTCCATAAAAAGACAACAGAACGGGTTACATCTTCTACTGTTTCGACCAAGATAACACGCACACCCCGTTTACGTAACTCATACGCCCATCGGCTTGCTGTGGCAGGATAATCTTGTGGCACAAGGTAAACAGTTGGGGATGTCGTTATTTGGCTTGGCGTAATACGCTCCAGAACTCTATCGGCATAATAAGCAAACCCGACGGCAGATGTTTCTGAATCTCCTCCAATGAGGCGTGTTAATTCATTATATCGCCCACCACCCGCTAATTGCACACCATCATCTGTCCGAATTTCAAAAACCACCCCTGTATAATAATCCCATGTGCGAGCTAAATCGGGCTGAATTTTGACCTGTTCCATCGGCACTTGAGAGGCTTCTAATAATTTGATGAGATTTTGCCATTCGACAAACATTTGACGAGAAATTTCATCATCGCCAATAAATTCTTCTATCGCTTTCATCGCATCATCATATTGACTTTCGATATTCATCCACGCTTGTAAAAAATAAAGCGCATCATTAATTTGTCCTTGTTGATTAGCTTGTTGACGCTTTTTAGCAATCCGTTGGGTAATATCGGTATGAGTGCGCCCTCCCAATGTATCGCTACGGGTCGTATTCACCAATAATTCCAATGGCGATTGTGAAGCCTCACTTGCACTTCCCTGATTGGGAATATATCGGGCTAAATGTGCCAAAACATTCATTTTCCCCTTAGACCCACCCCGTAATAGGTGACGCTGACTAAGCAAGAAATGTTGTGTACGCGGGTCTAATTCAAATCTGGCGAGGAGACGTTGTGTTAAGCCAACATGCCCAATAACCAATGTCCAATCACGTATATCAAGGCTCAACAAACCATGAACCGCCATGCTAATAATTTCGGCATCGGCAGAAAGATTAGACATGCCTATCAACTCTGCACCAACACTATACCGTTGATACTCATGATTATGATTAGCAGGGTCATCTTCAAAAATTGCCCCGCTAAATTGCCAACGGGCGACTTGTTTTTCTTGTTGCAAGGTATATAAATGCGCGGCGGCGGCGGTAAATTCAGGACGCAATGCCAAAATTTGCCCGTGTCGCTCAAATGTGAATAATTTCTCTGCTACTTTATCCCCTGCT
>CALDGT010000460.1 GCA_937942935.1 uncultured Chloroflexota bacterium
GCCATCCCAACGCGGGACGATATGAAAATGATAATGCTCGGCAATTCCTGCGCCTGCGGCTTTGCCGATATTTGCCCCTGTATTGAATGCTTGTGGGCGATAAGCCTCACGCAGGACGCGCAAACATTTATTAATTGTAACCATCATATCGGTGAGGGCTTCGGTTGGCATATCTTCTGGGGTTGGGATATGGGCATACGGCACAACCATCAGATGCCCGTTGTTATAGGGATACCGATTGAGTGCCACAAAAACATATTCAGAACGGGCGATAACATGCTCGGTGTGGTCGTCTGCCAAAATTTTATTGCAGAAAACACACCCCTCCACAGGTTTTTTTTCACCTTTAATATATGCCATGCGCCAAGGGGTATAGAGTTGTTCCATCAAAAAAACCTCTAAAGTTAATTTTTTGATGATTATAAATGAGGCAGTCTACAATATACAGACCGATATGGGATTGATAAACTTACTTTTGTGCGCTATGATATTCATAATTTAGGGGCGGTTAGCTCAATTGGCAGAGCATACGCCTTACACGCGTAGGGTTATAGGTTCGAGTCCTATACCGCCCATATCCCCTAAACCCCAAATTTTTATTTATATCATTTTGAATCAGTTTATGACCCCACCTCATTCACCAATTATCATTCGTGCTACCATGTTGCGATATTTGGATGTTTGTGAACGGCGTATCTGGCTCGATTATCATGCAGACCCGATGTTGCGCGATGATGCGACATTTTCTCATACCCAACGCCTGCATGATGGTGTATTGCATGAGGCAAAAATCCAATCTGCTACCAGCCAACACACAGAAATACACAATGTGGATGGATGGTCAGAAGCGGTTCAAACCACAACCGACCTCATTCAATCTGGGCGTGGTGGTATTGTGAATGCGTGTTTTCAATCTCAAATTGAATTGAAGGGTATTCCCAACCCAATTATTTTAGTCGGTAAAACCGATAGGCTTATTCGCCAAGATAATACATATCATCCACATCAAAAGCCTGTTTATATTCCTGTTGAAATCAAGTCGTATCAGACCCTTACGGATGCCGACAGGTTGCAATTGGATATGTATTGTTGGCTATTGGGTCAAGTGCAAGGGATTGAACCCACACACGGCGAATTTTGGTTGGGGATGTCACCCCAAAGCCAACCAAGCGAAAAGCGAGGGCATATTTATGATGAATATCGTCTCATGCGTGCCATCCGTGAAATTGCCCGCATGATACTTTCGCAAGATGAGCTAGCACCTTATATCGCTACACATTGTCAGACTTGTCACTGGTACAAATTATGTCAAAAAAAGGCTCAAGCCAATTTTGATATTTCGTTGTTGGTTGGCTTACGAAAAGAAACTCATGCCGATATGAAAGGTGCTGGAATTCATACCCTAGACCAATTGGTGCAACTTCAGCCACAAGACCTCAAACGCTTTCGGGGGATTAATACTACCGCGCATGTCTTTCATGCTCAAGCACGCGCATGGGTCGAGCAAATGCCGATTTGGTTAAACCCAATCCCAAATCTGCTTAGGGCAGGGGGATGGATGTTTGATTTAGAGACATATCAGGATATTCAAACCCGTGAAGAAATTGT
>CALDGT010000461.1 GCA_937942935.1 uncultured Chloroflexota bacterium
CAAAGCCCCGCCACTAAAAAATTCGGGGTCATCGGGATGAGCATAAATTGCCATCACCCGCAAAGGTTGTGTTGTTTCGGTTATTTCAGTGGTCATATCACTACTTTCACTACGAGCCAATAAATTTAGAAATCCTATTATAACGCCCACATGACCTCATGATGATGCTGTGGGTGGCTGATTTTTATTCGATTTTCCCTTTTTACCCTTACCGCGTTTGAATTTGTTTTGCTTGCGTTTGTTATTCGACTTTTTGGTGGGCGCAGGTGCTTCATCAGTTAGGGATGCGCTCACTTCGGGCGCAGGTGCGGTAATTTGTGCCGATGCGGTCACCTTATCTTGGTTGCGTTCACCGACAGGTTTGCCACAATCACACGGTTCATCACCATGTTTGCTACAAGGTTCTTTGGCTTTTTTCTGGAGGGCTTCTAATTCTTCAATGGGGATAATATCCTCACGTTTGAACATCTGCCGTCCATCTTCTTCCAAATGAACAAGTACACTATCTGTTAGCGGATAAACTTCGACCACACGCCCCACCCCCGCAGGTGTGCCTACACGCTTATTACGTTTGGGGAGTGTTTTACGTGCCGCCACATATTGTTCGTATTCATATACCAAACAACACCGTAACCGCCCACACATGCCTGTGATTTCGGTTGGATTCAACGAGATGCCTTGTGCTTTTGCCATTTTAATCGAAATAGGGCTAAAATCGGTGAGAAATGTTGAGCAACAACGTAATTCACCACATGCGCCATATCCGCCCAAAATTTTGGCGACATCACGCGGTCCAATTTGACGGATATCTATTTGTGCGGTAAAAAGGCGTTTGGTCTCGTTGATAAGAGGGGTAACATTCACGCGGTCATCGGCTGTGACGAGGATAGTCAAAAGTGATCCATCATAATTATATTGTGCGGCGATGAACTTAACATCTTTATACGACCCTAATTTGCTCGCCTTTTCTACAAAAATTTGTAAGGCTTCGTCTTGTTGGGCTTCCCAATGTTGTTTTAGGACTAAATCGCGCGGGGTAGCAGGGCGTAGAACGGGGCGCACATCGGCTGTTTCATCCACTTCCATAAAGCCAATAATTTGCCCCATATTGCGCCCACGCGCAGTCTCTACAATCACATAATCGCCCGCGCCCAATTCGGGGTAGGCGCTTGTATCGAAGTGATACAGCTTGCCAATTTTGATAAATCTCACACCAGCGACCTTGCGCTGTTTAATTTCTGTTGGGTGGTCAATGACCACATCATCTATGCTCATCACATCCTCTAAAAAATTGATACACCAATAAAACCTTTATATCTGTGTAAATATTGACAAATGGTGTGCAAAATGCTAGTCTCACTATCAGTTTAACACACTTTTCTTACAGGTTCATGCTGTGATATACAGCAATATATAGGGTCATCATGGGCATTCTTACCATGAAATTCGGAGGCTCAACAGTTGGTACAACCACTGCCCTCCCGCAAGTCGTTAGTATTATCTTACAAGAATTTGAAAGATGGGAACATCTCATCATCGTTGTTTCGGCGTTGGATGGTGTCACTGATGCGCTCATCGAAGCCGCACACCTCGCTCAATTGGGAAATCGGCGCGGGTATCGGCGTATTGTGGCGACCATCCGTACCCGTCATTTGGCATTGGTCGAACAATTGCCACTCAAAGAAGAAGAACGGAGCGCACTTAAAGCAGATATTGACCATTTGCTCTTTGATATGTTGGATGTTTGCCAAACACTCTCAGAGCCATCATCGGTCAATTTACCTGTTGCAGAATATATAGATGCTATCATCAGCACTGGAGAGCGTTTATCTGCACGGGTCATTGCCGCCCTACTGCGCCAAAACGGTGTGCGTGGTGTTGCATTGGATGCGTTTGACCTCATCATCACAGATGATGTTTTTGGTAACGCGAATCCTAATGTCGCCCGTACTCGTGAGCGTGTTCAAGCCAATCTGATGCCACTCTTAGAGCGCAATCTTGTCCCTGTCATCACAGGATTCATTGGTAGTACGCTCAGTGGAAAACCGACAACATTAGGGCGTGGCGGGAGTGATTTTACCGCCTCGTTACTGGCGGTTTGCACAGAATCTTCTGAATTATGGATTTGGGCAGATGTAGATGGCATGATGTCGGCAGACCCGCGTGAGATTGATGATGCTCATGTGATAGATGAATTATCGTATACCGAAGTGGCAGAACTCACTTATTTTGGTGCGCGAATTTTGCATACACGTATGGTCGCCCCACTCCGTGAGCAAAATATCCCGTTATGTGTCAAAAATGTATTCAAACCACAACGGGTAGGCACACGAATTCATACCAATGCGCCCGATTTTCCACCACAAATTAAAGCTATCACCAGTTCACAAAGTATTGGTCTAACCAGCACACAAAATGCCGATATGAACGAATTGCTCAATGTTGTCAATCAATCATTATTGCAAACCATTGGGAGCAAACCCGATGTATTGATGACTGCACAATCACCTCATGCACGATTTTTATGCTTTGTTGTCCCAACCAGTGCAGGTCCAGATGCTTTGCGAAATATCTCAATGGGACTAGAAAAAAGCCTTGTAGACAATGATTTAACATGGACTATTGCACCCGTTACTATCATCACCGCTATCGGCACGCGATTGAACGATTCACCTCGTCTGATGGGCGAAGTATTAGTCGCATTAGATGATATTCCGGTGCTTGCCATCTCACAAGGCGCGACTCATTCCAGTTTATCGTTAGTGGTCGCGCCACATGATGCAGATAGAGCTTTAAGGCGAATTCATAACATCATCCAAAGGCAAAAAGTGAAGGCTCATCAATAACGCTCTAAATAGCGGTCTAGTTCCCACTGGGTGATGGTTTGATTATATTCATCAAATTCTTGTTGTTTGGCTTGCAAAAAGCGGTCTGCAATATATTCACCGAGCGCATCCATCATCACATCATCGGCATGTAATTCATCTAGTGCCTCTCCGAGTGTGGTTGGTAGACGTTGAAGTGAACGCATACGATTACGTTTTTGTTCAATAAGTGTTTCTTCAAGCGGGTCTGGCAATTCTAAACCCGTCTGAACACCATCTAATCCAGCCATAAGCATCACTGCCGCCGCCAAATAGGGGTTTGTGCTAGGGTCTGGCAAACGCAATTCAAGCCGTGTATGGGCTTCTTTGCCTTTAGTAATCACAGGCACGCGGATGAGCGCGGCGCGGTTGGTATGCGCCCAACTGACATACACAGGGGCTTCAAAACTTTGTCCAAGCCGTTTATATGAATTGACTAATGGCGATAAAATTGCGGTCATGGCGCGAGCATGTGCCAATTGACCCGCCAAAAAATGTTTTGCGGTGGTAGATAATCCATATTCATGGTCAATATCGGCAAAAATATTATCACCGGTCTTGATATCATGCAAACTTTGATGTGTATGCAACCCAGAACCCGGTTGGGCGGCGGTTGGACGGGGCATAAAGGTGCAGTGTAACCCCAGTTGCATGGCAACTGTGCGAAGCGCCACCCGCGCCGTGAGCAAGTTATCGGCAGTCACAAGCGCATCATCATAATTAAATTCGATTTCATGTTGTCCGCGTCCAATTTCAGAATGTGCCATATTCACCCCAATTTTAAGTGCATTAAGGGTGGCAATCATCTTACGTCGTACTGCATTGGTCTTTTCGGTGGGCAAGTCAAAATAACTAGCATCATCAAATGGAGCAGATAAATCGGGGCGCCCATTTGCACCGAGTTTGAATAAGAAAAATTCCATTTCGACACCGATTTTGAATCCATAACCCATTTCTTTGGCAGTTTGCAAAGCACGAGTTAGGATATAACGTGGGTCTCCGATGAAGGGTGTCCCTTGTGGTGTATATACAGAACAAATTAAACGAGCCGTTTTTTCGTCACCATCTGTCCATGGAAGGACAACAAATGTACTCAAATCAGGCATGAGGAGCATATCACTCTCGGCAACCCGCGCAAACCCATCTAAGGATGAGCCGTCAAAATGCGTGCCACGTTCCAAAACATCATCTGCCTCACTAGCAGGCAAAGTCACACTTTTGACCACACCAAATATATCGGTGAACCACAAGTCTATAAATTGGATATGATGCTGTTCTATGGCAGATAAAATGGCTTCTTTGGTCGTCATCAACACACCTTATTTTCTACAATAATATCAATTATCATCGGCAAGGGCGCAATATCTTACGCCCTTACCAAACCTGTCGTGTCTAATATTGTACAAAAAGATGTGGAATCTGTCTTATGTCAAAATGTACCAACAAATTATGACTAAGAGTTACGACTTTTCTACAATTGCGGGGGTGGCAAAACGCCCAATTGCCCCAAAAGTGCATCTAATGCCAATAAATACCCGCGCCAACCAAACCCACTAATTTGTCCAACACATACAGGCGCGATCATGGATGTATGCCGAAAGGCTTCACGAGCATGGATATTGGATAAATGAATCTCTATGACAGGGATTTTGATACCGCTAATCGCATCGCGCAATGCGATTGATGTGTGTGTGTAGGCGCCCGGATTAAACACCACCCCATCTGCCCAATTGCGTGCGACATGCAAAATATCAATCAGCGCCCCTTCATGATTCGATTGTTCTGCTCGCAATTCGATTGAGTAAGGGCGAACATGCGCCCGTGCCAACGCGATAATATCTTCTAATGTGAGTGAACCATACACTTCTGGCTCGCGTGTACCGAGCAAGTTCAGATTGGGACCATTGAGGAGCAAGATTTTTTTAGACATCGTATAAAACCTCTCATTTCAATGCCGATAATACCGCAATAACATCCTCTTTTGCCACATTTTCGGCAATAAACGGCTCACCAACACCTTTTAACAAAATAAATCGCAGTTTGCCATCTTTGCGTTTTTTATCGGTGAACATGGCGCTATAAACCGCTTCTGGGTCTAATCCGTTTAAGCGTGTCGGCAATCCGATATGAGTTAAAATGCCTTCGACCCGTCCAATCAGCGATTCATCACAAAAGCCAATCCGATGCGAGAGCATCGTCGCCAATAAAAGCCCAATTCCAACCGCCTCGCCATGCGCCCATTCATAATGTGTGACTTGCTCAACTGCATGACCAAAGGTATGCCCCAAATTCAAATGAGCGCGTTCTCCGTGTTCGTATGGGTCACGTTGGACAACATCCACTTTAACTTGCACCGCCCGCCTAACCAATTCATCAGCACGTCCCAAGTGATGCAAATCGGGGTTCAATAATCCTTCATCGGCAAGTAACCCATGTTTGATGACCTCTGCCATACCACAAGACCATTCACGCGGGGGCAAGGTGGATAAAACATCGGTATCTATCCAAACAGCTATCGGTTGTTTGAATGCTCCGACCAAATTTTTGCCTTCGGGCAAATCTACCCCCACTTTTCCACCCACACTAGAATCTACCATTGCTAATAAAC
>CALDGT010000462.1 GCA_937942935.1 uncultured Chloroflexota bacterium
ATTTGTTTTATCTGTTGTCAGCACCATCATCAGTGGCTCATTTGCATTTATCGTCTTGCGTGATTGGTATAAAAAACGCCGTCCACATCTGCTCGCATGGGGGATTGGCTTGTTGATGTATTTTTTTGGGACATTGAGCCAAGTCATTTTATCATTGTGGTGGAGCCCGTTTTTCTTTGGATTATGGTATTGGTCGGGCGCATTGATGGTCGCCCCGTGGTTAGGGCAAGGCACAGCCTATCTGCTCATTCGACGGGGAAGCATCGCCAGAAATATTCAAATGGCGTTGTGGCTAGTTGGGATTATGACCCTGCCATGGGCATTATTTTTCACCCCAATGGATAGCACCAAATGGTTTGTCGGCGCAGATATGACCACCATCTACAAAGATATTATGGGCGATGGGCGCGGTGTGCGCTTTTTCTCTCCTATCATGAATGTGTGGGGGACAATTTTGCTGGTCGGTGGCGCGTTATATTCTGCCCGCTTGTTCCGCAGAAAACAAATCATGCGAAACCGTGTAATAGGCAATTGGTTCATCGCGGCGGGGGGCATTTTGCCTGCGGCGGCTGGCGCTCTCATCCGCTTAGGCGACCCATCTTTCAAATATTTGGGCGAGATGGGCGGTGTTATTCTCATCTTCATCGGCTTCTGGATTGCGACCAATGTCCCAGAAGATGCACACATCCCCAAACATAAACGCAAAAATGCCGATGTGGTGGCAGAAACGCCATGAATGACCGTGTACGCAGTGGACAAAAACCCGCCATCGCTTATTATTGGCAAGTCACCCCATATATCATTATGGGGTTAACGGCTTTTATCACATTTTTGATATGGGTACTCATCAGCCTTTTGTTTGAACCAGAAATTAGTTTGCGCTATGCCTTCATGAAAGAAGTTCACTGGTATTTGAGTCGTGTTGGGCTTGGCATTGCGGTAATGATGTTTGGGATGGGTGTTTATATTGGCTTGATGAAACATGGTGATGTGAGCCGATGGTTTCGGGCAGGGACATACACCATTTTTGCATTTATGTTGTTACAAGGGGCATTAGGTGGGACAATGTGGCTGATGGGTGGCAGACCACATGAAGAGGTGCATCTTATTTATGGCTATGGTGTGGTATTATCCTTACCATTCTTCATCTTTGTAGAGACAACCGCCACCAAGCGTCCTGCGATGGGCAGTTATTTATGGGGATTTGGTTTATTGGCGGCTATCATCATCCGCACGATTACAACAGGAGCGC
Source organism: uncultured Chloroflexota bacterium (assembly GCA_937942935.1). Lineage (GTDB taxonomy): Bacteria > Chloroflexota > Anaerolineae > Aggregatilineales > Phototrophicaceae. The sequence goes on from CALDGT010000462.1 coordinate 1,253, forward strand.
CCGCATAAGTCTGAAAGGATAATCAAGACATGGACGAGATTCAAAAGGCAAAAATCAGCGACATTCAAGCCCGTTATAGCGGGGATTTGATGAATAAAGCGCATGTCATCGGCACTGCGATTGGGTATCGCCAACGGAATCAGGTTCATACCGATGAATTGGTCTTGGTCGTCTTGGTAGACCAAAAAGTGCCACCCGCAGAATTATCACCGCAAGATATTATCCCCTCACAAATAGAGGGTGTGCCTGTGGATGTTCAATCAATGGGTGGCACATTCAAAGCAGGATAAAAAAATTCACCCCTCATCTCATTGCATAGAGACAGGGGTGAAAATCTGTTTTTAGGTAAATTTATTCACCTTGTACACAACGGAAACCCAAATCTCGGTCATTCTGATTGGTATTGAGTGTCCCGCGCACGGTGAAGCGGTCATCATCCTCTGCTCCGCCCCGAATCGCCATCGTGACAATTGTCCCTTGCACAATTCCAGAGACATCTTCGCGCCCATCATC
>CALDGT010000463.1 GCA_937942935.1 uncultured Chloroflexota bacterium
CGCGGTGTATACCGAATCATTGGCGCAATATGCCGATGTGGAACGCATGGTAAACACAGTCATTGACGGCGCCTTGGCGGTATTAAAACAGCATATCAGTGGCGAAAAAATCGCCATCAATTCCGCGCCAGTCACCTCATCCATACAAAACCATTCGCATGGTTTAGCCATGTATAGTTTGAACGGCATTTCACCACAGCAATTATTATCAAGGGTGAGTGCGAGTCCACAACATTTAGAAAATGATTATTTGCGGGTGGAATTTGCGCCCAACGGAGACATCACCCGCATTTACGATAAAAATCATCAGCGCGAGATATTGCCACAAGGTGCAATCGGCAACCAGTTCCAGATGTTTGAAGACCGTCCGCAATATTGGGATGCGTGGGACATAGACATCTATTATCAAGATAAACAATGGTTAGCAGACCCCGCCACCGACATCATCGTGATTGATGCCGATGGTCAACCCGCGATTCGCATCACGCGCAACATTCATAACAGCACCATCACCCAAGTGATTTCGTTGGATGATGGTATCATCAAATTCGATACGCATGTGGATTGGCACGAAAAGCACATGCTCCTCAAAGTGGCGTTCCCTGTGGATATTTTATCGCCCAAAGCCACATACGATATTCAATGGGGGCATGTGGAACGCCCTACGCATTGGAACACCAGTTGGGACTGGGCAAAATTTGAGACAGTTGGGCATAAATGGGCAGATTTGAGCGAAGGTGATTATGGCGTGAGCCTGATTAACGATTGCAAATATGGGCATGATATTCGGGATAATGTTATGCGCCTGAGCCTGCTCAAAAGCCCGACTTGGCCCCATGAACATGCCGATGAAGGTGAACATCACTTCACCTATTGGTTGTATCCGCATCACGATAACCTGATAGAAGATACGATTTCAGTGGCGTATCGGCTGAATCATCATGTGCGGGTGGTGGATGGGGTAGCCAGTGACAAGCCACATTTTCTCAAGCCATTAGTTGAAGCAGAAGGGGTGATTATCGAGACCATCAAACGCGCCGAAGATGGTGATGGGGTGATTATTCGCTGTTATGAGCCGTATCGCAGGCGCGGGTGGGCGCAGTTTATAATGGCATTCCCCATCAAATCTGCCCA
>CALDGT010000464.1 GCA_937942935.1 uncultured Chloroflexota bacterium
GGAGAGAACTGACGGCAAAAATGCCGTCCCTACAACCTGAAAATTGGGGTTTTCACCCCTTTCCCCATTGCAAGCAAGGGGCAGGGGGGATAGGGGTGCTAACTATCAGGCGGCGGAAATAGTCGGACAAGCCTTATCCGTCTTGGGGCAATTGCAAAAAGCTGAACAGATAAACCGCGTAGCACAGACCGCCCAACATCGCTATCGGGTTTGATAACTGGATGAGTGATTTATTTTTGCTTGACCGCATGAGGCAAGCGACCGCCAAAAAGACCCAAACGAGGCTATGAAACCAGCGCAAAATAAAAAATTGTGTCCCATTTGTCGCCATAACTGCTTTTTCATTTGGCACGATGACGGCAAAAATCAACGCCACGCCACTCGCCAACCCGCCACCAATCCGCCATATCATGCCATTAGCATTTTTCATCATTTACGCTCCACTCCGCAAATTTTTGTCCCAGATGGGCTATCCACGACACGTTATACGCTAAATAGACGGGCTTGGTTGCATCATTCTCCCAACAGTTTGTGTGCGGCGCGGAGGTCTATCAACAAACGCCGTCCCTGATTATCCACAATCCCCATATTTTTGAGGTCGCTGATGATTTCGGACACGGTGGTGCGTACCAACCCCAACATATTGCCAATTTCTTCGTGCGTATAGGGTGGGTCTATCATGAGCAGGTCATCGGCTGGCTCGCCGATGCGCTCACCCAAATCTATCAGCGTGAGCAGAACACGGTCACGGGCTTTCATGTGGATGAAGCGTTCTAGGCGTTTCATATCTTCGACATGATGATTCACCACATACCGAAAGAGGCGCATACACGCATGAGGCGCGAGTTGCATCCACTTCAGAAAATCGGCTTCGGACATCATCAACACGCGCACATCGGCTAATGCCTGAATCCACGGCGAAAACCGTTCCATATTCCCCAACAGCAACCCACCAAACGCATCCCCCGCCTTAAAAATGTGTAAAATGCGCTCGTTTCCTTCTGCCGAGAGGGTGTATTGCTTCGCCCGACCTTCTACCAAAAAGAATAAGCGTGTGTGATGAGCATCGGGTGGGCAAATAATATCTCCGTTGTTAAAGTGCATTGGCGTCAGGAACGATTGTACCCGCGCCAATTCATCGGGATGCAGGTCATCTAAAATGTTGGCATGACGCACATGCCATGATTGTGATGCCTCAAATAAATTGTGTGGTTGGTTATTAGGCTTATTATCATCCATTTGGACACATCTTTCTGTCGTATTTCCGACATTTGGCGCGGGGAATTATCAAAAAAGTATAAAAATAGTATCGGATTTGGGCGATGCCCGCAACAGGGATTATCACTACTCTAGGGGTAATCGTATTAAAATAAAAATCGCCGAACACAATCGGGTCAATGATTTCCGCAATACACCCCTTTCTCCATTGCATAGAGAAAGGGGATGAAAACTGATTTTTTAGACGGGTTTTAGCCCCATCTCCACAACGTGGGGATGGGGTGGGGTGACATAAAAATAACCTTATCCATCACGGACGTTAAAAATAGTCACTGAGTTTTATGGTCTGAGGGTGAATAGCAGTGATTGGTCTGTCAAACTCACTGACCGCAACCGTTGATAATTGCCTAATAACGCATTGAACGCACCCTGAACCAACGGCACAAATTCTTGATAAATGTGCGTTTCATGCTCAACGCTATAACCCTGCTGGAAAGTGAGGGATGCAATGGAGATAATCAATAATCCGTTAGAATTGACGATGGTTAGCTCAACCGTTGCCACAGCGTTATCAGAAAATCCGATTGTCGCGCTTATTCCGCCTGCATGAATATCTGGGATAACCGTATTCATATCAGTGACGAGGGATGGCACAATCGCATTGTACAAAGATTGTTCATCTATTACTTTTTGCACATTTGTTGTTGGGTTGGGTGTGCCAAAGCTAACAAAACCTGCATGTGACACAGTGGCGGTATCCCATGTGGCGACACCAAACACAAAATTGCTATCTGCCAATGGGGTTATATGCAAATCGGAGATATCATTGTAAGTCGCATTTAGCCCAATGTATGAATTTGTCGCAGAAACAGCCCCGACTGTGCCACCCATGCCATTGGCTAAGGTGACTGTGCCTTCTGCCGAACCCCCCGCCCGATTGGATAATGCGCGAATCACATAATTTCCATTTGGCAAGGCGACAATATCTTTGTAGCCATATTGTGGATTCCAGCCACCGAATGATTGATTTACATTCGACCCGTATAATGAATTTATCCCGCTCACTTGCCCAACAACGCCACTTGTGGCACTTCCCCAAGTGACCGCGCCTGCATCTCCCACCGCGCCATTATTCCAATAGGGGGAGGGGATGACAAAATTGCCGTTGGTCAAGATAAATGCTTTTTCGATTCCCACACGGTCATTCGCGCTACTACCATATAACGCGATGCTGGTGTTGATTGCCCCTGTCCTGCCTGTTGCCCCATTTGACCAGATGACCGCGCCTGCATCTACCACCCCGCCATTATCCCAATAGGGGGCGCGGATGAGATAATTCCCGTTGGGTAGGGCATCCACATAACCGAGCTGGTCATGTGCTGTCACACCAATGAGCGAATTTGCGCTAGAAATGGTGCCACTGAGTGGTGTTAAGCCATCCCCCCATGTCACTGCCCCCACATTCACCGTAGCCCCATCATCCCAACCACTAGACCCAATCACAAACCCGCCATTGGTCAGGGCAACGGCTATATCGCCAATTAAATCATTTTTGGATGTGCCAGTGAGCGAATTGCCAACCCCTTGCGCCCCATCAAAGCCAGCTAACCCATTCACCCAAGTGATTGCCCCCACATCGGTTGTAAGCCCGCCATTATCCCAGCGTTGGTCAATCACCAAATAATTCCCATTGGTCAAAACCAACACACGGTAATTATCATCTTGGATACCGGTTAATGTTTGTGCATCCACAACATCGCCCGTCGTCCCCGTTGTACCATTCCCCCATGTGCTATAATAACGCGATTTCACCACATAATTTCCATTTGGCAAGGCAACCACACCGCGCCAGCCGTTCAAATAACCACTCAGTGAATTGGCGATGGATACTTGCCCAACCCTGCCTGTTGCGCCGTTACACCATGTCACATAACCTGCCATCCATGAATTGACCACATAATTCCCGTTGGTGAGCGCCGTTGCGTTGTCATAACCCACGCGGTCATTCGCATTGACACCAATGAGCGAATTTATATCAGAAATTGCGCCGACTGTGCCACCGTTGCCATTTCCCCATGTTGCCGCGCCCACATCTAACACACTGCCATTATCCCAATAGGGTGATGTGACCACATAATGCCCATTGGTCAGGGGTGTGACCCCTGCATAAACCCGAAAAGACCCGCCAAGCCCACCCCCAACACGGTCTCCGACCTTTGTGCCGACCAGCGCATTTGAACTCGATACTTCGCCACTGATGCCTGTTGTGCCATTACCCCATACCACCGCCCCACGCGCACCATGCCATTCCGATGCCCGCACGACATAATTCCCATTGGTTAATATCACAATTTCGCCATAAGACCCTGAACTATCGCCCCCCACATAATCATTCGGAAACGTACCAACCAATGAATTTGCGCTCGAAACTTCCCCCACGATGCCCGTCATCCCATTGCCCCATGTCACCGCCCCCCGATTTTCATGCCATTTTTGAGACACAACCAGATAATTGCCGTTGGGCAATGCCACCACATTAATCCCCACTTGGTCATCTGCCATTGAGCCAATCAGCGAATTTTGTGCGCTAACGGTGGCGTTACGTGTGGTTTCGTTGGCAGGGATGCAAGTCGTCCCATTCACCCATGTGACCACGCCATTGTTATTACCCCAATAGGGCGATGCGACCACATAATTCCCATTACTGAGGACGACCAGATGCGTATCTGCCCACAACATGCCGATGAGCGAATTTTGTTCAGAGATGACGATATTCCCCAGTTCAAATTCGGCGCGGGTCAAACACGTAACTGCCCCATGACCATTATTCCAATACGGCGAGTGAATCACAATATTGCCCGAAGGTAGCTCATATACGCCACTATAACCGCCACCGCCACCGATTTGGTCATTTGTAAATTTGCCAATGATACCATCAAATTCATTGACAACCCCTAACGCCTGTGTTTGTGAATTTGGGAATGCCACTACCCCGATTAAAATGATAAAAACAGAAATGTGCATTATAAATGAGCGCATAAGTGAATATCTCCGATGTTCTGATGCGATGAATCAATACCTAATGACTACCAGTATAAGGAAATACTGGATATATCCGTAGTAATATCCGTCACCTAAACCGACTCGCATTGTTCACCCGTTCAATGCGCGATAGGGGGCATAAATCTTTTTTTATACTTTTGGCAAAAATTGTTATTTTGCGTTACGCTTATGCGTAGGCACGGTGTTTGGTCGTCAATATCTTGGAGAGGGATTTGCACCACCCGCGCACAAGCACCCTGCCTCTTCCTTATAGAAGTATTTTTGTAGATGAAGGAATTTTTATGGATAAAACGCAACCCAATAGTAGGACCCTCATTGGGCTAGTGATAGGGGCTATCGTCCTTGTGGCGGGGCTTCTGTTAATTAGCAATCAGGGTGGTGGAGGGGCAAATGATACCCCACAAGCCACACAAACACGGGTGAGCTTGCAAGTCACTGCAACGCCCACATCCGAAGCATCACCAACACCGGGCGGTCAACGCCGCGAGACCATCGAGGACCCCGATAGTGATGGTGTTTTGGGCGACCTCGATTTATGTCCAGATGTCGCTGGCACATTTGACGGCTGTCCCGATGGCGATAACGATGGGGTGGGCGACCACAAAGATACTTGCCCCGCCGAAGGTGACTTGGGTTTTGGGGTGGATAGTGTCGGATGCCCCAACCGCGATAGTGATAATGACGGTCTCCCCGACAACATAGACCAATGCGATGCCGAAGGCGATTTGGGCTATGGCTTACAAGACAACGGTTGTCCAAATCCAGCGCCAGCGCCCGTAGATACCGATAATGACGGTGTTCCCGATGATGTGGATGAATGTGATGCCGAAGGCGACTTAGGCGCGGGCGTTCAACCCAATGGTTGCCCAAACCCTGTCGCCATTGTGCCAAATGAAGCCCTCGCCATCGTGCCATATCGTTTTGAAAATATGTCGGGTGTGATTTGCTCGGTCATCATTGCCAATGTCGGTGATGGCAACCCCGCCGAATTTGGGCGTGCCGATGGCTTAACCCCCGATGGCAACGGTGTGATTGCGGGCGAGATTAGCATCATCTTGGGCGAAAATGATACCCCAGAAGCGCAAATCGCCTGTGTGCCAGATAGCGCCCCTGCTGTTATGCCCTATCGCTTTGAAGGCATGGGTGGCATGGCGTGTACTGTCACCATCGCAAATGTTGGCGATGCCAACCCCGCCGTTTTGGGCGAAGCCACAGGCTTGGTCGCCGATGAAAATGGCGTGATTGCGGGCGAAATTGGCATCGTTTTGGGACCAAACGACACCCCAGAAGCGCAAATTGGTTGCGTGCCTCTCGAAGGTCCGTTGGTATCTGCTACCGCCACCATGAGCGAGACGATTGATGTCCCCGCCAATGCAAATTGTGTGGTCATCATCACCGATGTGGATAATAACACAGTCGCCACATTTAATGTCGTGCCAGATAGCAATAATCAATTCACCTATACCTATGAATATGACCCCGGTGTGGTGATTAGCCCTGTGTCGAATTTGGCGTGTGTGCCAAATAGCGCACCTGCTGTCATGCCCTATCGTTTTGAAAATATGGGCGGGGCAATTTGTACCGTCACCATTGTCAATGTTGGCGATGCCGACCCCGTCGTTTTGGGCGAAGCCACAGGCTTGGTCGCCGATGATAATGGTGTGATTGAAGGTGCAATTGGCATCGTTTTGGGACCAAACGACACCCCAGAAACGCAAATCGCATGTGTGCCAATCGAAGTGGCGCTCCCACCAGCGATTGCCGCCATCAGCTACGACTTCCCAGATATTCCACCCGGTGCAAGTTGTACTGTTGCTTTCTATGATGGCGAAACGCTCATCCAAGAAATTGCAGGCGTCCCCAACGAAAATAATGCCATCTCTGGTTATTTTGAATACGACCCCGGTGTGGTGCAAAATCCGCATGTCGAAATCGGATGCGCGTTTGTCCCACCCAATGCCCCCGCCGTCATGATGTTTAGCTTTGAGGGCATCCCCCCCGAAGCCGTTTGTACGGTTCAGATTATCAATATCGGCGAAGGCAAAGAAAATGCCGTCTTGGGCGAAGCCACCAATTTAGTCGCCGATAGCAACGGTGTTGTTGCGGGCGAAATTGGCATTTTGCTCGGCGCGGGTGATGTGCCAGAAGCGCAAATTGTGTGTGAGGCGGTCTCGCTTCCACCAGCCATTGCGGGCATTCCGTATTATTTCGATGGCATCCCCGCCAGCGCGACTTGTAAAATCAGCATTTTGGATGAAGCCGATACGCTCATCGAAGAATTTGATGTGACACAAGACGAAAACGGCGTGATTAGCGGTTTCTATAGCTATGACCCCGGTGTGGTGAATAACCCCCGCGCAGAACTCGCCTGTGGACTCGTCCCCGATGTCGCCCCCGCCATGATTGGGTATCGTTTTGAAGGCAATCCGCCCGATGCGATATGCGATATCACCGTGATTAACATCGGTGAAGGCAAAGAAAATGCCATTTTGGGGTCACAAACAGGACTCACCCCCGATGCAAATGGCGTGATTGAAGGCTATATTGGTATTTTGCTCGGCGCGGGCGATGTGCCAGATGTCCAAATCGGCTGTTATCAGGTTGGTTTGCCACCTGCGATTGCCATCTTCACCTATATACTCGAAGGTCTGCCCAGCGATGCCGAAGTGTGCGGTGTGGTGATTTATGATGAAAATGGCGTAGAAGTAGCCACCATCAGCGATAAATTGCCCGATGCCAACGGTGTTATCACAGGGGAATATGTCTATGACCCCGGTTTGGTGAGTAATCCATTTGCCCAAGCCTATTGTGCTGTGCCAAGCATTGGTCAAGCACCAGAAGAAACACCACTCGCGGCTATTGCACCAGATTATAGCATGACCGTTTCGATGGTCTTGTGCCAGACAATTGTAGATGTCAATTCGATAGACATTATGTTAGAAGTGTCTGCCAATGCGCCCCTTGCGTATACCGCCAATTTTACATCGGGCGATTATACTGAGGGACCGACCACCGTCGTGCGGAATCCCGATTTAAGCACCTTCTATTTCCGCTATCCACTCGGCACAGGTATGACCAGTGGCACGCTTAACCTCGTTGCGTATCCCGATGGCGCGTATCAATGGGTGTTCGATGCCGATTGTGCGGGTGTAGCTCCAGAAGAGACCCCAGAAGGCACGCCCGATGCTGAACTCACCCCAGAAGGCACACCAGAGGCTGAACTGACGCCAGAAGGCACGCCCGATGCGGAACTCACGCCAGAAGGCACGCCAGAGGTTCTCGATTACGAAATCATCGCCAATCCCTATTGCGGTGAAGTGGCGGGTGTTGGTCGCTTTGGCGCATTTGAATTGTTATTCTCTGATGGTTCGCCAACCGAATTTATGGCAGAAGCCAATGCAGGCGGGCTTATCACATCCGATACGATGACGGTGGCGGGCAATGTTTGGATTGTTCAATACATCATCGGAGAAGAATCCGGACTCGTCACGCTCAAATTGACCGATTCAGAAAATAATGTTTGGGAATTCTCGGTTGATTGCGATACCCAACCCACTTATTATGCGGTGAATGTGTATAAAGAGTGGAACGCCTATAAGGGTGTCTCTGCGGGTGGCTTGAATGCGCCTGCGGTGGGTCCATCGGTGAACCCAACCGAAAATTATGACGATTTGCTCGTCCTCACCAGCAGTATCGGCACGATGACCTGCGATTGGGATGGCACAGCGCAACAATTGGTCTGTAGCGCCACCCATAGCGTCGAGAATTTGCCGACTTATGGCGGGATGCCTGTCTTGTGGGTGCCAGAAGGTGAACAATATACCGTCACCGAAAATGTCCCCGCAGGTTGGGAAAATGTGTATGGCTTAGAATGGTGGGAACAATGCCGTAATTCATACACCAGCGAATATGGTTTCCGCATGTGTGACCATTTTGTCGGCAATGCCCCCGCATTACCGAGTGTGTATTTGGTTGATTTCACCAAATATTTTGCGCCACCCGGTGGCTCAGAAGCGGTTGCGGGTGGCTTGAATGCGCCTGTGAATGGCTCGAATTATGGACCCGATGTGGTCATCGAAAACCTCATCACCGCCACCAGCAGTTTAGGACGCGCCGAATGTGATTGGCTCAATACCTATCTCTCGTGCGAATACTTTGCCAATATTGGCGAAAACGGTGCAGAAATTCTGGTGAACGAGTTAGTTGTGCCAGAAGGCGAAAGCTACACTGTGACCGAAGCGCCACTCGGTGAAGGATGGGTGCCTGTTTTGGGTGTTGGGACATTCGATTATGACCAATGCCGCTTTAGCAATTTTAGAACAGGCAATAATTACGAAGGCTTCTATGTGATGGGGTATTGTGAGCATGTGGTGGTGAATGCCATCCCCAATACCGAAGCATGGATGACGGTAGATATTGATAAAGAATGGTATGCCGATTTCCAAGGGGAAGGTTTGGGTGCGCCCGCCGAGGGTGGCTATCAATTTGCCCCGACATTCGACATCCCCGCGATGATTGTCGTCACCAGCGATTATGGCACACTCACTTGCGATTGGTATGGCGCGTATGGTGGCGACCTTGAATGTATTGTTCAACTCACCAGCCGTCCCGAATGGTTTGAAGATTATGATGAATTGCCTGTCGGACCGGGTGGCACATTTACCGTTGTCGAAAATGTCCCCGATGGTTGGCGTACCATTAGTGGTGTTGGCACATTCAATATTGATACCTGCACAGACACCTACACCTATACCCAACACTATTTCGATGCCGAAGGCGTTGAGCAAGAAATTGAATTGACCGAATGCGACCATGATGTCGTCAATATTCAAGACGAAGTGGCGCTAGACGGTTATTATGGTGTTCGCATCGAAAAAGTTTGGCAAGAATTACAAGATACCGCGCAATTAGGCGGACTCAATAGCCCCTTACAAGGGTCTGCTGTCCCCGGTCCAAACCAAAGCTATTACCCACTCATCCGCGTGACTAGCTCGGTGGGCGAGGGGTTGTGTAGCTGGAATTATTGGAATTGGAATGGCGAAAGTGGGTATTTGGATTGTTGGTACGAACATTATCAAAATGCCCCAATCAAACCCTATAACTTCTTGCTCGTGCCGCGTGGCGAAAGCTACACCGTGACCGAAGTCGCAGTGACAGGGTATATCAATATTGGCGGGCTTGGCTCGTTCAATGAATCGAATTGCCTGTTCAATGCCCCCGTGGGCTATGGCTACGAAGGATATGATTACAATATCCCCATTTGTTATCACACCGTGATTAACGAAGCGGTAGAGGATGAAGGCGGTTATTATCGTGTTCAACTCGAAAAATATTGGACATATTACTACGAAGGCAATGGCGGTTTGGGTGCGCCCGCCGAAGGTTATAAAGAAGGTCCGTTATTCAGTGTGTATGGCTTCTTGACCGCCGAAAGCAGTCTTGGGACAGCCACATGCGATTGGATTTTCAATGATTATTATGGCGATGGCAACCTCGTCTGCTCGTATACCACCAAAGAGGGTCAAACCATGCCCGATAATACCGGGTTATGGGTGCCAGATGGTGAAGGCTATACCGTCAGCGAAAATCCGCCAGCCGGTTGGACACCCGTTGAAGGCATTGGCTCGTTCTCTGCCGAAACATGCACCTATTTCAATGGCGATGTGTGCTATCATCGCGTGGTGAACTTTGCCGAAACCCCAAGCGTGTATCTGTTGTTTGTGGGTAAAGCATGGGAAAATTACACCTGTGGCGATGATTTTGAAGACGATTGCTACGAAGATTGTAGCTATTATGATGATTGTGGCAAGAGTAACATCGGTGGCGTGAGCGCCCCTGCATTGGGTGGCTATTATGGCTTCGAGACACCCGGTCCCGATTTCCTCATCCGCAACCTCGTCACCGTCACAAGTGATTTGGGCAGTATGTCGTGCGATTGGGTGCCACAATATTATGATTCGTACTATCGCATCACCATCGGTAGCTTAGTGTGCCGTGTAACCAGCATGGCGGAAGGGTATCCAACTTTCCCATTTGCCTTGCTCGCCAGCGCGGGTAGCACCTATACCGTCACCGAAAATGTCCCAGAAGGTTATTACAACATCTTCGGCACAGGCACATTTAATCTCGATGAAACCTGTGAATATGGCAGTGGACCAAAAGGCGAAGCCGCCATCACCGTTGGCGAATATTATGAAATTGGGGCGGAATGTTTCCACTGGGTGGTGAATGGGTTGCAAGAAATTGAACCCACCCCAGAGGTCACACCCACCGAAGAACCGACGATTGAGGTCACACCTACCGCAGAACCGACAGGCGAAGTGACCACCACGCCAGAAGCGAGTGAAACACCCACCGAAATCGTGACCGAAGTTGTGACCGATGTCCCAACCGAAGAACCGACAGCCGATTGTGGCACATACACCGTAGACGCCGATGGATTCCCCATCATCAACCTGAGCAATGCGGGTTGTGGTGGCGATACAGAAGGTCTGCCCATCAACTTTAGCCCCATCGAAACAGGTGGCGCGGTGTGCTTGCCCGAAGCCTTGTATCATAGCAATGGTGGCGGGACATGGGATATTTGGCTCACAGGGGATGGCATCGAAGCCGAAAACCTGACCAATGGTGCAGAAGGCATCATCAGCATGGCGCCAAGTCGCTCACCAAATGGGCGGTATGTGGTGTATGCGTCGAATGCCGATGGCGATTGGGAACTGTATCTCATTGACCTCAATAACCGCGATGCACAACCGATGCAATTGACCAACAATGACCGCGCTATCGATTTAGACCCCGTATTCTCGCCCAGTGGACGGTTTGTGGCGTATGAATCGAATGTAGACGGCAATTGGGAAATCCGTGTGATAGACCTAACCACAGGCGAAAAAGCACGCATTACCCGTCATGCCGCCAACGATATTAACCCCTTCTGGCATCCAGATGGTGATATTATCGCCTTCCAAAGTGACCGCACAGGCACATGGCAAATCTTTGAAGCCGAAAATCTCGGTGGAGCAGATAACATCCGCTTGGTGAGCGATGGCTTAGGGGATGATTATGACCCAACCTACAACCCAGAAGGCGACAAAATTGCCTTCCGTAGTGAGCGCGATGGCGAGATGGGCATTTATATCATGAACCGCGATGGCTCGATGGTGCAAAAGATTTCGCTCGGTGGATACACCGCCAGCACGCCTGTTTGGTCATCGGATAACCGTTATGTGGCGTACCAAGCCAGCAAAGCGGGCGAGGCATTTAATGATATTTTTGTGTTCGATACGCTCACAGGCGAAACCCGCCAAGTGACCAGCAGTGTTGGCGAGATGGCAAATATACAAGATGTCGCCCCGACATGGTTGTGCAATAGCCTGACGCTGATTTTTGCAAGTGATGTGAGTGGCAACAACCGCTTGTATGTCGTGCCTGCGCTCCCGATGGATGCACCACCGTATGACCTCACCGGTGCGCCCACATGGACAGACAACGACTTCAACAACCGCGACCCACAAAACACACCATCCGAAGAAAATGGTAGCCGTATGGGTGCATTACCCCCGCGTGCAAATCCATAAGAATCGGCAATATGCAATAAAACAGAGGGCAACACGCCCTCTGTTTTTATTTCCCCACCATGATGAAATGAAACGCCTGATTTTTAGGGATGAAAATAGGCGGATTTACCAAATTTCCGTACAAAAACAGGATGATTGGTGTCCTGTTTACTAACATCGTCCGCATTTTTGTTTACCAACATCGGACGCACCCTAGCGGGGTATCTGGTGGCTGACATACGCACTGCGTGCT
>CALDGT010000465.1 GCA_937942935.1 uncultured Chloroflexota bacterium
AGGCGTTTCCCGTCCTTATCCCACGACACGCTATTTACATAACTGCTATGGGGCAGTTCCGCCACCACCACCCCACTCTCTATATCCCATATCCGCGCCATACCATCATATGACCCTATGGCTAAATATTTGCCATCGGGTGAATATTCAACACATAATACGGGACTCGGATGTTGCCAAATGCGCTTTAATGCCCCTATCGTGCCTGCCTGTTCCATCGGTGAATTTGGCAGGTTTTCACCCCATTGCCATGCCGATTTTGCGGATGCCGATGCGTATAAATCCGCAATCCCTACCTTGTGCCGATGCACCCATAACCGCCCCGTGAGTTGGGTCGGCAATTGGTCGGGATAATTTTCCAAAATATCTGATGACATCTGCAAGGCTTGGCGCACCAGTTGAATGGATTCATCATCAGAAAGTTGGTCATATTCAGCAAGCACCGTTTGCACATTTTGGACAGATAATTGTGCAAATAACCAATCATAATCGAATAAATATTGTGGTGATACAGACACAGAAAGCCCTCCAATAATTTATAGACAGATAATCTCATTCTACTATTGAATTTGCACTTTCACCCATATCACCCGACCATCCCAACAACTCATCGCTAAAAATGCTCCATCAGGCGACCACGCCACCCGCGTCACAACCGCATCCATTATCACCTTTGCCACATATATTTCAGTTTCCACATCCCATATCCACACCTGCGAATCGCCTGAACTGGTCGCCAAATATGCCCCGCTTGGATGCCACGCCACCCCAGCAATCCATCGGGTATGCCCCATCAAAATTTTTATCGGGTTGCCCGTCTGTCCATCCCATATCCAAACGGTTGTATCACTGCTCCCTGTCGCCAAAAACCGCCAATCTGCGCTCCACGCGCACACATTCACTTTGTCATCATGCCCTGTGAGTGTGTAGCAACATTTGCCCGTCTGACCATCCCAAATTTTGACCGTTTTATCAGATGACCCCGTGGCAATTTGCCCCGTGATACCATTCCACGCCACTGCGTGAACAGCACCACGATGTCCCGATAGGATATGGCGTTTTTCTGCGGTGTTCGCATCCCAAATGATACAAATCCAATCATCCGAAATCGTAAAAACACGCCCCCCATCTGCATCCCAATCAATACCTGTTATCCGATGTTGAGCGATATGCGCGGTGAATGTCGCCAAGCACGCGCCCGTATCCACATCCCAAATTTTTGCCGTTCCACCGAGCATGACCGTTGCAAGGCGTGTGTCTGTCTTATCCCACACCAAATCATTCGTCACCTGCCCGCCGATATTCAAAATTTGAGGGATACCTGTATTCACATCCC
>CALDGT010000466.1 GCA_937942935.1 uncultured Chloroflexota bacterium
TGATGTATGTTCTATTTTTCCAATTCTCGTTGTTTTCCATCATCTTTCTTTTTATCCTCTGGTCGGTCAAATAACCTAAATAAGGGGCGCAAAAATTCTGCGCGGGTATTTACACGAATAGATTGCTTAGCAAGTGATTGAGATAAATTCTCGGCTTTAATTTGGGCTTGCTTGGAGGTGTGTTGAATTTTGCGTAGCCGAAAACGAGTGCCAGAATCGAGCCGAATGAGTCCAAAAACCCCTGCGCCCAACGCAAGGTAGAGGGGTATGCCACAAATTACCAATGGGCATAACATCAAAACAGTGATGAAAATATCACCAATAATCGAAACTTGTTCGGGCAATAAAGCAATCGGGGATATTTCGATAATGAGCAACATCCCGATGATAAAAATCAGTAGGGTTATCCCCACAATAAAAAGCATGGCATATCGAAAGCTCATTTTTGCAGATATGGTCTTTTTTTTCGGGGATGTAGTGGTTGTCATTTGTCTTTTTGCCAATTTTATCGGTTGGATTTGTGTTGATTCTATGCTTAAATTCTACCCTAGAACGTCTAATCACAAAAGGCTTGAACAAAATCATGACGCATATCTCACCTGTTCAACAGCGCCTGCATATCACCTTTGGTAAATATGGGGCGCTTCAGTATGTCGGCAGTATTGATATGGCAAAGGTCTGGGAACGGGTCTTACGCCGCGCCGATTTACCCATTTTTTATTCTGAAGGATTCAGCGCCCGCCCACGTATCCAAATCGCGGCACAAGTGCCATTGGGTGTAACCAGCGAGTGCGAGCTACTTGATTTATCTTTACGTGAAAAACTTACTTCGGTAGCACATATTCCAGACCAAATTATGTCTGTTAGTCCCGCAGGGTTGGTTGTGCATGGTATCGTAGAAGTGCCAATTACTATGCCTGCCCCACAAACCCTCATTCATAGCGCCACTTATCGCATCGAAATAGACGATTTATCTACCGATGAATTGGCAACCCGCATCCAACAAATTTTAGCGCGTGACCGCATCATCGTAGACCAAGAACGCAAAGGCAAACGGTCTATCACCGATTTTCGCCCACTCATCTATACCCTTAAAATTGGTGAGCAAGGGGAATTATGGGCAACACTTGCAACAGGAGAACGCGGAAACTTTCGACCTCACGATTTACTCGACCACATGGGGTTATCTGAATATGATGTGCGGGTGCATCGGGCAAAATTGCACCTAGAAGGTTATGAAAAATATATAAAACCTTAAATTGGGCATGAGATGTTATAGCGCAAACGGATTGTTTTAACCTATAATAAAGAGAATGAGCGTATGTATTGTTGGGAGGCACCCCCTTGT
>CALDGT010000467.1 GCA_937942935.1 uncultured Chloroflexota bacterium
CGAACATGGCGCAATCCAATGGAGTTCAAATTACACCTTTTTGGTATCGGTCAAGCATGACGATATTGATGTGATGGCGGTGTATAAACCTCAACGGGGTGAACGTCCCTTGTGGGATTTTCCAGATGGGACATTATGCCAACGAGAACGCGCCGCCTTCATCACATCACAAGCATTAGGTTGGCAAATTGTCCCCCCGACTGTGTTGCGCGATGGTCCGCGTGGGATTGGGTCTATGCAATTTTTTATAGACCATGACCCCGATTATCATTATTTCCATTTTGATGAGTCACTCATCCCCCAACTCAAACGCATGGCATTATTTGATGTGTTGGTCAACAATGCCGATAGAAAAGGTGGGCATTGCATTGTGGATGAGGAAAATCATTTGTGGGGCATTGACCATGGCATCACTTTTCATGCCCAACATAAATTACGCACCGTCATTTGGAATTTTGTGAATCAACCGATTGCCGACGATTTGTTGGCGGATATTCAAAAATTGCGTAGCAAACTCGAAACCGAAAATGATGCCTATTTGTGCGAGATGGAAACACTCATCAGCAAAGGCGAGTTGCGTGCTTTCATCCGCCGAATAGATACTATCCTGACCAATAAATTTTATCCTGCCCCCGGACCGGGACCAAATCACCCGTGGCCCCCTGTGTGACACTATGACTGATACCTCATCGAACCGCGATTATTTAGATTATCTCGCCGAAATTTACCGCCTAAGCGATGATGAATTTCGGCATGAAGGCATGGTCAGCACGTCCGCCCTCGCCGATTTGCTCATGGTGACAGCCCCCGCCGTCAATCGTATGGTGACAAAATTAAAAGAATTGGGCTTTCTCACCCATGAACCCTACAAAGGGATACAACTCACCAAAGCGGGGGAACATGAAGCCTTGTTACGCATCCGCAACCAACGCATTGCCGAAATTTTTTTGGTGAAAGTCATGGGATTTAAGTGGCATGAAATTTTTCATGAAGCCAATAACATGAGTCGCGCCCTCAGCGAACCTGTCGCCCAACGGATGCTACAAATGGCACAAAATCCGGGCTTTTGTCCGCATGGTGAGCCAATTCCCAATGCAGACGGCACAATCATGGATATGGGGGATATTCCACTCGCATCCGCCGAAGCGCATAAGCATTATAAAATCACCCGTGTGCGTACCCGCGAAGCCGATAGATTAGAATATTTAGCCGCGCTCGGACTCATCCCCCAAGCCGAAATCGGGGTGGTGCATGTCGCGCCGTTTGATGGACCCATTCAATTAAAATTGGGCAATGAATATCGGATTGTGGGGCATAATTTGGCACTCCGTATCAATGTAAAGGAATCCTAAAATGACCGCCCAACTCGTGCGCCCTGATGTGGCATATAAAGACAGCTTTGTGGATGCCATCCGCGAATTTCATGCCGAAAAATTATGGCATTATGCCGATATGGATGTTGACCAATTCGCACGCGATGTTGAAGATTATATCCGCGATATGAGCTTACGTGAGCATACTGTCCCAGAAGGTTGGGTGACAGAAACGGTCATGTGGTGGGTGGATGAACGCGGATTCATCGGGCGGATTTCATTTCGGCATCACCTAAACGAAAAATTGCGCGTATTTGGTGGGCATATCGGCTACGAAGTCCGTCCATCACGGCGCAACGAGGGACACGGGACAGCGATGTTGAACGCCATGTTGCCAATTGCGCGGGCGCGTGGGTTGGATAAGGTCATGCTTACCTGCGATACGACCAATCTCGGCAGTCAAAAAATTATCCGCGCCAATGGTGGGGAATTAGAGGACATTGTTCAAACTGACTTTCGCCCTACGCCCACTATGCGCTGGTGGATTACCCTCTAAAATCAGTGGCATCGCCTGATGAAACTTGCTATGCTGTCGGCATGACGGTTAATGAGTAAAAAGGCGATGTTCCCATGAAATTTATCCTTGCACTATTCCTCATGTTGGTGTGCCTGCAAAGTGCCGATGCGGATAATCAAGATACTAATGATATAAACGAGATTAAATGGAGTAACGATGGCTCAAAATTCGCCATTGGCTACAGAGATGGAACATTTAGAGTTTTTCGTTCAAACGATATGTCTGTCTTGTTTGAACAATTAATCGCAGATGTTGCTATCACTTCGCTTGCATGGAGTCCATCAGATACAAAATTAGCAATCGGATATTTTCTGGATAGAGTAG
>CALDGT010000468.1 GCA_937942935.1 uncultured Chloroflexota bacterium
AATAAAATAATTACCGCTAAAACCAGATAAATTCGCAATATAGGTTTAAGAAAACGGGGTGTTTTTGAAGATGATTGGGTTATATTTTCGGTCATCGAATACTATCTATATCGCCATAGAGGAGAAAATTGATGACTAAAGAGTCTACCAATGTCTCAATTGGGGCGCGGTCATCTGTAAAAATGATACCAGAAGGTTGAATTGTGACAAGGTTTTGCAGGCTACTTTGTATGACTTTGTACAATAACTCTGGTGTTTCTGGGGGCAATGTATTGAAGTTTTGAAACAAATTATCGGTTGTCGTGACGCTCTGAGTCGCTACCAAAATAGTATTGAATGAGCGCGGGACATCAATTGCATGAACTGACGGGAACACATAACTAAGCGTTGCCGCCATCGCATCTACTAAGCGCCTATCTGTGCTGGTACGTCCGACATTAATCGCAACAACGCCATTTTCAGATAACCTTGCTTTGA
Source organism: uncultured Chloroflexota bacterium (assembly GCA_937942935.1). Classification (GTDB taxonomy): domain Bacteria; phylum Chloroflexota; class Anaerolineae; order Aggregatilineales; family Phototrophicaceae. Next base: position 478 of record CALDGT010000468.1, read on the forward strand.
CTTCCTGAAAATATTCCACCGTGGTTAAATGCCAAGGGATATACGGTGGGCGATACGCATCTATTGCAACAACATCATATTGTTGGCTGAGTTTTTGAAGCATATACCGCCCATCTTCAGCATAAGCTGTCAGGGACGGCATTTTTTCGGTGTTCATATCAAAAAATAATTCACCGACATGGATAATATCGGGGTCAATTTCGACACCATCCATGTGAATATTCCCATATACATGCTGATATTGGCGAGGGATTGTGCCTGCGGCGAGTCCAATCACCAATAGGCTATCCATATCTTGCATGGTATATGATGGGTTAAAATAAGGTGCAACCAAGAAATAATCCCAAGTACCTGCTAACTCGTATTTATCTGGATGATACCTGCTATGAACCCCTTGTCCCTCATTTAGGCGTAAATTGATATACCCATCTGAATCGCGTAGAACTTGAATATAGTTATAGGCACTCTCATCATCATATAGGATTGTTGAATTAGCGGGCGCGGGGCGCAAAACCCCATTTAAGACGA
>CALDGT010000469.1 GCA_937942935.1 uncultured Chloroflexota bacterium
GGTGATTAGCTTTTAACGAATTTCACTCCTTTTTGCAAATACTGCCAAACTCCAGTAAGGGCGCAATTAGCGCCCTTATTAAAGATAATAATCACTGTCTTAAAAAATAATTTTCATAAATAATCGCGTAAATGACGGCTACGGCGTGGATGACGCAAACGCCGTAAGGCTTTGCCTTCAATTTGGCGAATGCGCTCACGGGTGAGTCCAAATTTTTCGCCAACTTCTTCTAGGGTATAACTCTTGCCATTTTGCAACCCAAAGCGCAAGCGCAAAATACGGGCTTCACGCGGGGTCAGCGTGCTGAGTAATTCTTCAATTTTTTCGTGCAACAATTTGTCGTGGGTACTTTGGGCGGGTGTGGGGATGCTATCATTTTCGATAAAATTGCCCAATTCGCTATCTTCATCTTCGCCAACAGGTTGTTCTAGGCTAAGGGGTTGCCAACTCACGCGGAGCATCCATTGAACTTTGCGGACTTCCATCCCCATCTCGCGGGCGATTTCATGCACATCGGGTTTGCGCCCGTTCTGCTGTTCCAAATCACGCACAACCCGATACAAGCGCCGAATCCTATCGGACATGTGGACAGGCACGCGGATTGTTCGCCCTTGGTCGGCGATGGCGCGGGTGATGGTTTGGCGAATCCACCATGTTGCATAGGTGCTAAAGCGGAATCCACGCCGATAATCAAACTTTTCTACTGCTTTCATCAGCCCCAAATTGCCTTCTTGAATCAGGTCTAAAAATGGCACACCCCGATTCATATATTTCTTGGCAATGCTCACAACAAGCCGTGTGTTGGCGCGAATAATATGGTCGCGGGCATCTGTCCCTTGTTGCATCAACCCATACCAATCGGCGGCACGCGGATGATTAGGATTTTTCCAATATTTTTTGCTGGCAGAAATCCCCGCTTCTAAGCGTTTGGCGAGTTCCATCTCTTCTTCATTGCTCAACAACGGAACTCTGCCCATCTCTTTGAGATATAACCCAATTGTATCGCTCGATGCAAGGAGGGCGAGTTCATAATCTTGGTCAAAATCGTCCTCAAAGTCATCATCTTCTTCAAAATCCCCCCCAGAAAAATCTTCTTCAAAGAGAAAATCATCCTCCTCAAAAAAGTCATCTGTAGATTCTTCATCATAAAATGAATCATCTATGTCAATATCAAACCCATCGTGAAAATCATCATCATATCGGCTCACCATACGTCCCCCGACTCTATGAACACCATTATTTCTCTAATAAGGTTTTGAGTATTGCTAGGCGTGGGTCTATGGAATCATCAGAACAAGTGCAGGTAGCATAATTCCAATTCGTCCCACATTCAGGGCATAAACCTTTACAATCGGGTTTACATAATGCCCGATGCGATTTTTCGATGAGTGCTTCGGCGCGTAATAATGCCCCAAAATCGAGAATGCCATCTTCCCCTATCTGAAATTCGGTATCAGTAGCGGGGTTAAAGGCATATAATTCTTCTACATCTAATTGAATAATATGTTTGATGGGGTCTGCACAACGATAACATTCATCGTTAAATGCCGTTTCGAGTTTCGATTGCACCAAAATTCCCTCTTTTGTCCGACTCATTCGCAAATTGCCACGAATGTAGTTGAGGGTAATTTCGTCTGAGACTTGGACATCTGGAAAGTCGAGGGTCGAGTCATTGATAGTGCCATTGCTCGCGGTGAGCAAAAATCCAACATTGAGTTTTAATACACGATTATTCATCACAACAACACCCTCAACACAGAAGCATTACACGAAATAAATTGTAACAAAGTGGTCAGTAAATATGTAACAAAATTTTACGTTACATTCGGATTATAGGGAGTTTTTCAAGTAGATGTCAAGCAAATTGAGCCATATAAACCAAAAGTCAACCAAAATTCAATCTAAGACATAGGTAAAAAGTAGTTCATATGAAACTCATTATTATGTTACAATGTAGAGGGATTTATAAACATCGGTCAACAACCAAAGGGTAACACCCCATGATTGGTCAACGAATAGGGCAATATGAAATCATAGAAGAAATTGGACGCGGTGGCATGGCGACGGTTTATCGCGCCAGACAAATCAATGCAGAACGGTTTGTCGCCATCAAAGTCATTCATAGTAATATCGCCGCAGATAAATCGGCATTAGAACGATTTGTCCGCGAAGCGCGTCTTGTTGCTCGTTTGGAACACCCTTATATCATCCCTGTTTACGATTATGACGGCATACATAACCCGCCCTATATCGTGATGCGCTTTTTGGAGAGTGGCACACTCAAAGATGTCCTCGACAGAGGGGCACTCCCCCTCAATGAAATTGCCTACATGATGCGCCAAATTTCGGGGGCGCTTGATTATGCACATCGGCAAGGGGTGATTCATCGTGATATTAAGCCAAGCAATATCATGATAGATTCTGAAGGGAATGCGTACCTGACCGATTTTGGGATTGCCAGATTCAGCGAATCGGGCAACGATATGACAGGATTAACCCATACAGGTTTAACCGTTGGCACGCCCGGTTATATGGCGCCAGAGCAAGGGCTTGGTCAAAAAGTAGATGAACGCGCCGATATTTATGCGCTCGGTGTGATGCTATTTCAAATGGCGACAGGCAGTATGCCCTATAGCGCCGAAACGCCAATGGCGCTGGTCTTAAAACATATTCAAGCACCTATCCCGTCTGCCCATAGTTTGCAACCAGAGTTACCCCCCGAATTTGATATGATTATTCGTAGGGCAATGGCAAAAGACCCACTAGAACGGTATCAATCGGGGCGAGAATTGAGTGATGCAATCACCCAATTAGCGGGTATGTCATCACTAACAGAGCAACCAACCATGCTCCGCACTGTTGCGC
>CALDGT010000470.1 GCA_937942935.1 uncultured Chloroflexota bacterium
ATTTAGCTGGAAAGAAGCGCGGGCTTTATTCAAACGGCGGGCGCTCATCCCATTATTCATACAAGGATTTTTTGGGGTATTCCCATTGAATATTTTCTCGTTTTGGTTTTTTACCTATCTGGAACGAGAACGCGGGATGAATAATGATAGCATTTTGCCAATTATGGCGATTTCGGTGCTGGCGATGGCGCTCGGCGCATTTGTCGGTGGGTGGCTCGGCGACTTTTTATTCAAACGGACAAAACGGGGACGGCTCATCATCAGCACAACAGGCGTTTTATCGGGGTCACTAATGATGTTCTTCACCATCAACACCCCGCTTGATAATGGCGGATTATTTAATATTTTACTGCCCATAACCGCATTCTTTGTGTTATTTTCGGGACCGAATATCGTCTCGACCATTTATGACATCACTGTGCCAGAAGTGCGTAGCACCGCCCTCTCTATTCAATATTTCATTGAGCAATTTGGGGCGGCATCTGCACCGTTGTTAGTCGGATTCTTGGCAGATAGGTCAACATTAACCAACGGGATTTTAATTGTTGCGCTCACCACATGGGCATTATGTGGCGCATTTTTGTTAATTGCGCTGTTATTCATCCCCAAAGACATCACCGATATGCACAATCAGCTCAAAGAACGGGCAGAAAATTTCAAATCGGCATAAGAAAAATAAAAATGGGCGCAAAAGTTTGCGCCCATTTGGTTATCGCCCCTGGCGAGATTCGAACTCACAACCCACTGCTTCGCATTTGTGTGCATTTCTGCACTCTGTGGACTATACCTTCACCATGCGCTGATGCGTTTAGGTGACAGCCGTCTAGTCTCTACACCTTCAATCTGTTAAGATTGCTTGGCTCGGTATTAGCATGGAGTTAAATTCTTTAGCTTTCACCGAATTTGACTGTTTACATCTACAAAGTTTCCTTTGTAGCGCCCAATATATTTAGAAGGCAGTCGCTCTGTCCATTGAGCTACAGGGGCAAATGATTTTGCTCCCCTAAAATATAGCATAAGTCGGCTTGTTTGAACACCCATTGTTGGCACATTCAAACAAAAAAGAGAGGACATGCCTCTCTTTTTGTGATTGTGCTGATTGCTTATCATCCCGATGACGCTACGGTAATATCTACCACCCACCAGCTAATGAACCAACCATTTTTGTTATAGTTAGATGATGTCGTATTACATGTCCATTCATCGTAACTCATACATTCTGTCGCATTACGGCGCAAGCGGAAGCGAATCATAATCAATTGCCCTTCATACAGGCTCAAGTTATGCCGTCTCAGTTGCCATGTGTTACCCGGTACACGCCACGAGTTATCGAATTGTGGGCTATCGTAGTAGTCGCACGTAGATGATGTCGGACTATTCGTGCAACCACCCGGTATCAGGTCAATATCATCGCCAAGCCCATTGTTACGCCATGTGAACCCGCCATCATTCGAGACTTCAACAATCGCATCAGAATCGCCATGGAGTTCATACAATGTGTAGTATTCCAACACGGGGCGCACAGTACCACCCAAATCGAGCGTACCATTTAGGATGAGCGAGGTATCGGCATTTGGCAACGCAGGAATATCTGGGAAGGTCACACCCGCGCCTTGTTTTGGACTATCGGTGAATGAGAATGTACTACCACCCAAAGAGAGTGTTAAGGTAGCACGGTCCCACCGTTCATAATATTCTAGGATGATGCGGTAACGCGACCCACTTTGCAAGGTAACACGTCCCATATCACGCATTTCGCCATGGTCGCTCCAGTTATTGATGACATTCCACTCTGTCGCTTCTGGGCGTACAGGGCTAATCACATTACCACTGCCATCAATTTCGTCAATCTTCATCCGAACACCATTATCCGATACCGTGATGAAGGTATATTGACCGGGAGCAATACCACTTGATGGACCGACAACCGGTGTATTTAATACCCACCGCCCGACAAATGTATCGCTATAACTGGTAATACCCGGACGCGGTGAGCCATAATTCATCCGATAATTAATATCGAGTACCGAGCGTTTGGTTGGGGTACGACTGTTATATGTCGAACCCAATCCAGTCACCACACCTGTGACAATATCGGCATTATCTAAGAATCTATCCGCGCCTCTAACCATCTTTTGGTTATCCGTCGAAGTACCAGAGAAACTAGTACTATCACAGCCACTACAATTCCACCAGAATTCGTTCCAAATACCGAGTGTCGCAACGGTTGCACCACCACTGGCGGTCACTTCTGGGTCTAAGCCCCAAATGCCTTCGGTAATCCAGTTGGTGAGGCTTGATGCGTCATCATAGAACACATCGTTATCAATATCAGCAATCACCACTTGGTCATACCGTGGGACAATTCGCAAATCATCCAAGTACCAGCCATCATATTTCGGTTTGGTTGTGCTAGAACCATTTTCGAGCGCATCAAATACGAACCGAATCCGAATCCGTCGTCCTTCAATTTGTGGCACACCGAAGCTGGCGGCGTATTGGCTCAAATCTACTTGATACAATCTCCAACCAAACGAATTTTCATATTGACCGATGTTGAAGGTCATCGTACTGTTCCAACTGGGCGATGGATTCGCTGGCGTAGCTTGTGCTTGCCAATCACTCCACCCATATTGTTGTTCATAACATTGCAAAACACTGTTATTACGGCAACGAGTGGTCATGTGTTGAGCAAGTGTGCTTGGCGCATAGTCGGATGGTTTTAATTCATACGAAATTTGCACCGTCAGGCGGTCATCATCTGCTGTGCGATAGCGTGACCAGAAGTATAATGTCGGGATGGTGGCGCGGTTTGTGGCACGCATATCAAGGATTTGTGTCAATTCCAAAACCTGATACGAGCGTATTTTAGTCGTGCTGGCGGCATCTGCGGTCAGATATTGAGCCGAGTTTTGACCAGTCGCACTTTCGTGGAAAGAATTCAGACCATTGCTTTGTTCCCAATCAATCCGTTGCCATTCACCGCCTAAACGCCATTTAGAGAACCAATCTGATTCATCGGCATCCGACGCCCAATTGGCGGCAGTACCAGTGCCAAATTGTTGTCCATTGACGGTTGGGTTTGTGCCTGTGT
>CALDGT010000471.1 GCA_937942935.1 uncultured Chloroflexota bacterium
GAGTCGCACACATCAAATCCTTAGACGATGCGTGGGAACGCCAAGAAGCCACCCTCATTCCGTTAATTGAAGGTGTTATCCAAGAGGTGAAGCATGAACTCGCAAAAACCGCTTAAAGAATTTTGTCACATGGATGTAGAAACAGATGGACTCGCTATGAACGCCTTAGCGGATGTGTATAACGAAGGGTGGGAATTATTTGCCCCGCCAGCGTGGGATGCCAATTCGCAGGTATGGCGAGTATTGTTGTGTCGGGATAAAGCCATCGCGCCAGTGCTTACACCAGAGCCGACCGGCAAACCGACTCTCATTAGTGAGGCGCTCCCTGTCACACCGCCAGCGCCCGTCACCGAGCAACCGATTATTCCACCTGCACCCGTCCCAGAGCCAACCACCGACCAACCTGAAGCGGAATCGGTGGATGAGGCACACGCTGAAGATACGCCAGCTCCCAAAGTAGATGAGCATCCTATCCTCATCGTGATGACGACAACAGATGACTCCTCTATGGATTTTGAGGCAGAGGTGCGCCGTATCCGCGCGGATAAATCCCTTTCGCCAATGGAGAAAGTGGAAGCCACTAAAGAAGCAGGGGATGCGATTATAGTGGCTAAAGCACGAATCGCGTATGAAAACGCGATAGATGCGTGGAATCGCCTGTATCCTGTTACCACCCCTTCCTTCTTGTTGCCCGCAGAGGTGGAAGCATGAAACTACCACAACTGCCCCCAATTACCGAGCAACAAATTCAATCTATCATGGATGGTTTGGATATGATGACATGGATGGAACAAGGGACTTTCACCAGTCCAGAGAATATGAAAGCCATGTTGGAACACGGCATGGCAATGTATGCCCCCAATGACAGTTCCCTCAAAGGGTATCTGGAAGAACTGTGGACACGGGTGGAAGGCAATTTTATCACCACAGGTAAAGCGGTGTCGTGGATTGCAATGCAAGAAGCGATGATAGATGAACTGAAGAAAGAACGGGATTCCCTAATTGAAATCGGCTATGAGTCCTGCGAGATGGAACTCATGGGACAAGAACAAAGCCAAGTGATGGATGCGCTTATGGCTTGTGGCTGTGATGAAGAGGCAGTAGACATCTTTGTGCAAACCCTATACGGCGGTGAATTTGACCCCCAAGGCACGCGCCACCTTCATGACGGTTTCGAAAC
>CALDGT010000472.1 GCA_937942935.1 uncultured Chloroflexota bacterium
ATCTGTGATACCCTCCGTGCTGAGTTGGGGGATAAGTGTCCGCAACTGATTGGGATTTTTGTCAATGAATTGGTGAGCAATATTTCTGCCATTACCAACAAAGTCGGATTGAATGGCGCTCAACTGAGTGGTGATGAATCGGATAATATGCTCAGAGAATTGTGGGGCATGGGCTATAAAGGGATTCAACCCATGAACGCCAAACAAGCCTTAGATGATGTGAATTATTATAGCCCTCACTTTACCACTCGTGAGAAAATGCCCGCGCTGTTATTAGATGCGTATCATCCATCGTTGGCGGGTGGGACAGGACTTTCGGTGAGCGCCGATATTATCGTTGCCATTCAAGATAAAGTCCCGCGCCTCATGCTGGCAGGTGGATATAACCCCGATAATGTGGCGGAACGGGTCAAAATGTACCGCCCGTGGGGGGTGGATGTGGCGAGTGGGGTAGAGACCGATGGTAAAAAAGACCAAGCTAAAATCAAAGCCTTTATTGAGGCGGTGAAATCGGTAGGATGATTTAGACCTCACCCCTAAATCCCCTCTCCATATTTGGAGAGGGGACTTCAACCCCGTGCATAAAATATTTTCTCCCCCGTCTCCAGAACGGAGAAGGGGGGCGGGGGGATGAGGTTAATAAATATTTTTGTAATGTATATATGGTGAAGGGTGTAATGGATAATGGTATTTGAGATAACGAAAACCAATGTCCCTGATGTGCGGGGCTATTTTGGCGAATTTGGTGGGCGATTTGTCCCCGAAACACTTGTGCCTGCTTTAGATGAATTGATTAAAGCCTATGATGAGGCAATTCATGATAGCGTCTTCATGGGTGAATTAGCCTATCTCCAAGCGACTTATGTTGGCAGACCAACACCAGTCACTTATGCCAAGCGATTGAGCGAATTGCTCGGTGGGGCGCAAATTTATTTTAAGCGTGAAGACTTAGCACATACAGGCGCTCATAAAATTAATAATGCTTTGGGGCAGGCATTACTCGCCAAACGCATGGGCAAAAAACGAGTGATTGCCGAAACAGGTGCAGGTCAACATGGTGTCGCATCTGCCACCGCATCGGCATTATTAGGACTCGATTGTCATGTGTATATGGGCAGTGTGGATATTGCCCGCCAACGCCCGAATGTGTTCCGCATGAAATTATTGGGCGCAGAGGTAATTCCTGTCGAAAGTGGAAGCAAAACGCTCAAGGATGCCATCAATGAAGCGATTCGAGATTGGGTGACAAATGTCCTCAACACCTTTTATCTGCTTGGTTCTGCGTTGGGACCGCACCCCTATCCCATGATGGTACGTGATTTTCAGAGCATCATCGGCGTAGAAGCACGCCGTCAAATTTTGGAGATGACTGGGCGCTTGCCAGATGCGTGTATCGCCTGTGTGGGTGGGGGGAGCAATGCCATTGGCTTATTTCATGCCTTCCGTGAGGATGAAAATGTAGACCTCATCGGTGTAGAGGCGGGTGGTTATGGTATTTTAGGTGGGCAACATGCCGCCCGTTTTGCAGACCCAAATATCGGACGCATGGGGGTTTTGCATGGTACACGCTCGTATGTGATGCAAACCACTGATGGGCAAATTGTGAATACACATAGCATTTCGGCAGGGCTAGATTATGCTTCTGTCGGTCCTGAACATGCGTATTTGCGCCAAACAGAACGTGCGTATTATACTTATGCTACAGATGAAGAGGCGTTAAGCGCCTTACAAACCTTGAGCCAGAATGAAGGGATTATTCCCGCCCTAGAGAGCGCCCATGCGGTGGCGGAAGCCATCAAACGCGCCCCAACAATGCCCAAAGATAGCATTTTGCTGGTGAATTTGTCTGGGCGTGGCGATAAGGATTTAGATACAGTTATGTCTGCTATTGGTGATGAGTCTTAGAAAAGAGGTGGAATATGCCCCCCGGTATGGTATATGACCCCAAACTCGGCAAAATGGTGCCAGACCCCAATCTGACGCCCGATGAAAAACGCAAAATTGCCCAACAACGCAAGGCACAAGAAAAGGCAGAAAAAGCCGCCAAGCGTGCGCTCCGCAAAAAACGGAAGGGGAGTTGTGCATCGCGCTTAGTCACCATTTTAATTTTACTCATTCTGATTGTTGCAACACCGCTTCTAATTGGATATGTGTATCAATTAGCATCTGCACCCAATGAGAATTTTACCCCATTGGGGCAAATTATCCCTGTACGGATGGATAATGGCACCTATAACATGCACTTGCATTGCACAGGTGGCGGTAGCCCAACTGTGATTTTAGATGCGGATATCGGTGCGTGGTCGGTTCATTGGGCAGATGTTCAAGCCGAAATTGCCAAATTCACCCGTGTGTGTAGTTATGACCGCGCAGGGTATGGTTGGAGTGACCGCAACCCCGCCCCGCGAACTGTTCAACGCATGGCAACAGAACTCTATTTGTTGCTCCAAGCCGCCGATGAAGAAGCACCTTATATCTTTGTGGGACATGGGGTAGCGGGGATGACAGCGCGGGTATTCACTCAAAGTTTCCCAGATGATGTTGAAGGCGTTGTTTTGGTAGATAGTCTGAGTGAAACCTTGCTCAATCCCTATCCTGCTGTCCTGAGCCAACAAATCACATTTTACCGTTTGGCAGAATTTTTTGCCCCATGGGGGACAGTCCGCTTGCTTGACCAAGTGGCAGGGTATGATAATTGGTTATTGCAGGGGGCAACCCTTAGCCCAGAATTCAAACCTGTTTTCCGTGCGGGGTATTATAAACCTGCTTATTGGGAGACGGCGTGGGCAGAATTGGATGGCTTAAAATCTGCGCCCACAGAATTGGCAAATATCGGCGGTTTGGGAGACAGACCTCTTGTGGTGATGATTGCCACAGACCGCCCCAATAATAGCTTCCCTGTGGCGAATTTCCCCGCGCCAAATGCGAGTTATGATGCTCAACAATTATTGGCGCGGATGTCTACTAATAGTGAACTCGTTGAGGCGCAAACTGCCCATTATGTGCATTTGCAAAATCCGACCTTGTTCGTGATTGCCGTGCAAAATGTGGTAGAAAAGGCGAAATAAGGTTTTGAATCATCATTTTGGATAAGTGGCGGACATACACCCTAAAGGGCTAGTCAGCCAGTACACTTTCCCCTATTCTAGGCTTGTATGGGCGGACTAGTGGCTTGCCTTGTATGTCCGCCACAAATAGCGATTAAACAGGTTTCGATTGTTTTTTGCAAACAGGAGACGACATTTTTGACACACACATCACAAGGGCTTCCCGCCATAGAAGCCATGTTCAACACAGCAAAAGCACAAAATCGTGCGGCATTCTTGCCATTTTTTACCATTGGTTATCCAAGTTATGATGAATCTATCAATATCTTGGTAGAAATGTCTAAACTGGGTGTAGATGGATTTGAAATTGGCATCCCATTCAGTGACCCACTCGCCGATGGTGCGGTCATTCAAGCATCAAGCCAAGTGGCATTAGACAATGGCATTACCCCAAAACATGGGCTTCAAGCCGTGCGCGATTTGCGGGCGCGAGGTGTATATCAACCGATTATGATATTTAGCTATATCAATCCACTGCTGGCGTATGGCGCTGAACAATTTGTGCGTGATGCCAAAGGTGCGGGCGCAGATGGTTTTATCATCCCCGATTTGCCACCAGAAGAAGCGTATCTCTTCTCTGAATGTGAAAAATTGGGTTTGGCGCTCATTTTTTTCATCGCCCCAACCAGCAATCCAGAACGGATTTCTTTAGTCACTAAACAATCCACCGGATTTTTATATGTTATCTCGGTGACAGGTATCACAGGCGCACGCGATAGCCTTCCCGATGATTTGCAAGCCTTCATCGCTCGTGTGCGTTCTCAAACCGATAAACCATTGGTGTTGGGATTTGGCATCAGCAAGCCCGAACAGGCTCGCCAATTGCATGGTTTGGTAGATGGATTTATTGTCGCCAGCGCCCTTATCCGCGCTCATCAAAATGGGACGACCAGCGATGTTTTAGGATTAGCAGGGGCATTGAGGGGAGCAACACCGTGATTCGCGGGATACGTGGTGCAACAACCGTAGATAACGATACAGAAGAAGCTATCATCGAAGCGACAATGGAAATTTTGAGCGCAATGATAAGTGCCAATGACCTCAAAGAAGATGATGTTGCCAGTGTTTTCTTCACCACCACCCCCGATTTAACTTCTGCCTATCCCGCACGGGGCGCACGGCGTTTGGGATGGACACAAACCGCCCTGATGGGTGGGGTGGAGATGGATGTGAAGGGGAGTATCCCGCGTTGTATTCGCATTTTGATTCATTGGAACACCGATAAACCTCAGAACGAGATTAAACATATTTATTTGCGGGATGCGGTCAAATTACGTCCCGATTGGAGCGCCAATAAATGATTATCCTCATGCAACCCAAAGCCACCGCCAA
>CALDGT010000473.1 GCA_937942935.1 uncultured Chloroflexota bacterium
AATCACCATGCCCAAAAATTCATTAGAAGATGAATTTCAAATCACCCCACAAGGCATACGTGTGGCGCATTTATATCCCTATCCACAAGAGCGCCTTTCGATTGGGTATGTGCGCGAATTGTTTGGGAGTCAAATTTTGCGCGGGGCTGGCTCCGATTTTAGTGAGAGTTGGTCAGAATGGAAATTTTTTGATTATTTAGAAGCCCTCGCCGATGACTATACGATTTTTCATAGCGTCAGTTGGCGCAGTCGCAACGGCGGGTCTGAGGGGGAAATTGATTTTTTGATTGTGCATCCTGATAAGGGCATTTTGGTCTTAGAGGTCAAAGGTGGGGTGATTATGGTGCGGGGAGATGGCACAAAATCGGTGTGGTATAGTCGCAAACAAAATAGCCCAAGCCAAGAAATCAAAATTGACCCAATGGCACAAGTGAGTCGGAATGCGCGGGAGTTGCGGGCTTGGCTTAGGCATGACCCACGCACGCAACATCATCGTTATGCGGTGTTCCCCACCCTCGCCTTTCCCGATAGTGAGGTAGATGTGGATTTGCGAATTGATATTCCCAAAGAAATCATCATTGATATGCGCCACTTAGATGATTTGCGTGGGCGGATAGATGCCATTTTTGCCTATCATCAGGCGCACGCCATCGAAGAAAATAAACACATGGACGGCGAAGATGCGGTGAAGGGATTGCGGGCGCTCATTTTGCCCACCAAATCATTAGAACCGCGCCTGAGTACGCTTTTCGCCCGTGAACGCAGACAAATAGATAAATTCACAGACCGCCAAATTCGCCTGCTCAATATTTTGCGCTTTCATCATCAAGCCACAGTCTTGGGCGGGGCTGGCACAGGCAAAACCCTCATCGCATTTGAAAAAGCGACCCAATTGGCACAAGAGGGGCAAAAAGTGTTATTTTTGGGATACAACAAGGGTTTGGTAGATTGGGCAAAACGCGCCCTCACCCATAAAAATATCACCGTAGACACTTTTCACGGATTAGTCGGCAAGGCGATGGTCTGGGTCGGCTTGGTCGATAAAATGGATGCGATGAGTCGGGGAGAATTTGATAAAAGTATCACCCAATGGCTCATTGAGGTGACACAGCGTTTGCGCGAATCGGATACATTGCTAAAGAAACACGGCTTTGATGCGCTGGTGGTGGATGAGGGGCAAGATTTTGATGGCGCACAATGGGAGCATTTGGTCAAATTTCTAAAATCACCTATTGAGGGGGTGTTATATGTGTTTGCCGATGATGGTCAGCGTATCTTCGGTGATGTGCGCGACAGCCTCATTCGGCTCGGTGAACCTCTCTTTTTAGACGAAAATTGCAGAACCACCGCCCATATTCATCAATTCGCCCAAAATTATAGCACCAACCCCACCCCGCATCATTTGGGAGAAGATGACGACAAACCACAGGGCAAGCCGGTTCAGATTCATGAGGCAAAAACCCCAGACGAGGCGTATCGGCTCGCATCCGAATTACTCCATTGGTTAATAGATGAGCAAGGCATTGCGGCGCATGATATTGTGTTGCTCACGCCGATGTCGGCAAAAAAGACGACCATCTGGGGGGATGAGACCCAACTGGGTGATATTATGGTGGCACGGCATATCGAAAATGCGCCAAATCCTGCGCGGACGGTGTTGGTCAGCACGATTCAATCCTATAAGGGACTAGAGTGTGCTGTCGCCATTTTAACCGAGATGGACAGGTGCATTTTAGAAAAACGTAACCAACTGATTTATATCGCGCTCACACGGGCG
>CALDGT010000474.1 GCA_937942935.1 uncultured Chloroflexota bacterium
TGATCGAAACGCCGCCCCCTCCGCCGACGCCTGTTTTCCCCGAATCCTTTGTGCTCACCGACCCCAGCGGCGCAAAAGCGGAATATGTGTTTGTAAGAATCATTGAGGAGTAGCAAGATACAGGGAGTTATGTGGCGCGCTGTATAAACAGTAGTTGGGCGTTTCCATAATCATAAAAAAAGATGAAGGTAACATGGAAATTGAAAGTAAATCCTTTGTTATAAAAAAAGTCATCGGTCTTTCTTTGATTATCGAGTTCATTGTGTTTTTTATTGCCTTTATACTTTGCTCAAGTCCGCCAACCTTGAATGATTTTCTTTCAAATCTTTTTTTAGTAGGTCTTGCTTTCATTATCATTGGTCCATTGTTTTTCGGCAACGGTGTTGCTAATGATAGGGAAAGCATTAATTTCCAAGGGTATTATCCAGCAAAACCATATCAGCCAGTTTCAGCGTTTTTAATGGTTGCATGTGTTTGGGCTGGCATCATTGCCATCGCAATAACCTTTATAATGTATTTAATATTATCAAATTATTGATTTTTTAAAATCTCATTCATTATCAAGCGTACAGCAAAGATACTACCTGATTTCTGGTGGGACGGCTTCGCCAAGTCCGCGTGACGGGGCGGGTGTCCACGGGTCAATTTGCAAATCGTTGGTAGGTTCGCAATAAACATAGGAAAAAATGAAAAAGTTAGTCTTATCCATCATTTTCTTATTGTCTATAAGTGCTTGTTTTGCCGATGAGAAATCCAAAACAGCTAAGATAATTATTTCAACCAGCCCGCCTACCAAAGTAATTATCCACGCCTCTCCAACACCAACCGCCCAAAGTAATAAGACCGAAACATTCACATCTACAGTTATTCCTTATCCAGATGCGCCTCGCCTTACCGAGTTATTGCTTACAGTCAATGACATAACTGACTCCGAAATTAGCGATTGGGATTTTGTTTCAGGAATACATGAAGCCTTCATAAAAGAAGAGGTACTTTATCTGAAGGATAAAAGTTATGATTTAAAAAAAGACTGTCTAATTGAATGTTCTAAACAAATTTGGGGAGCATCTCGTAGGTATTTAGAAATTCAAATGTTTCGACTACAAGACGAGCACGATGCAAGTGAAAAAGCTGCCGAACTATATAACAGTTTAGAGCCTTATGGGTACGAGTATGGAATCGATGAATATAAATGGGTTAATGCCCCTACACAAAATACTCATATTGGATTTAGTAACTGGAATAAAGGATATATACTTACAACTTCAAAGGGAGAGATTGCAATAATGATTATTTCTTTTCCATCTCCATATAGTGATGACGGACTTCATGAAGTTAGTATCACGGTTGCATTTGCAAATATTCAAATATACAAACTCACGAAAGGAAATATAATCCCCTAACATAAAACACCGCCCAACAAAGCGGACACGGATGGTTACCGGG
Organism: uncultured Chloroflexota bacterium; assembly: GCA_937942935.1. Lineage (GTDB taxonomy): Bacteria > Chloroflexota > Anaerolineae > Aggregatilineales > Phototrophicaceae. The sequence continues at coordinate 1,447 of CALDGT010000474.1, forward strand.
ATAATGCACCTGATTTCTAGTGGGACGGCTTCGCCAAGTCCGCGTGATGGGGCGGGTAGCGCAAACCGTTAAGTGCTTTCTTGCAAAACAAGGGAAACGCAATGGAGAAAAATATTTCACTCGCTAAAGCAAAACAAAGCCTCGAAGGTTTATCAGTTGGTGATTCCTTTGGTGAATTGTTTTTTCGTCTTTCTCCATACGAGACGACTTCTGATCAACTACCTTTAGGTGCTTGGCGTTGGACAGATGATACCCACATGGCTTTGTCCATCGTTGAGGTTCTGGAAAAATACGGCTTTATTGACCAAGATTATTTAGCACAAGCATTTGCAAGACGGTTTAATCAAGAACCTCATCGTGGATATGCAGGCGGGGCAGTCCGTTTGCTTGCCCAAATATCAGCGGGCGGCGATTGGAAAGAACTATCTCCAAAATTGTTTGGTAATGGCTCATTTGGCAATGGTTCAGCCATGAGAGTTGCTCCAATTGGTGGGTATTTCTTCAATGATTTAAATAAAACAGCAGAACAAGCACGGCTATCAGCAGTAGTTACTCATGCACATATCGAAGGTCAAGCAGGTGCAATAGCGGTTGCAGTTGCGGCGGCATTAGCAGCCAACGGCTCTTTTCCGAAAGGAAATGATTTTCTCGATGAAGTATTATCTTTTGTGCCTTCGGATACGATTACAAAAGAACGAATTGAGTTAGCAAAACAAATCGCCCCTGATGATTTGAATACAGCCAGACTAAAACTAGGCACAGGCAACGAAGTTTCATCGCAAGATACAGTTCCTTTTTGTTTATGGTGTTCTGCTCATAATTTAGACAACTTTGAAAAAGCACTTTGGCTAACAGCAAAAGGTTTTGGCGATGTTGATACAACTTGCGCAATCGTTGGAAGTATCGTAGCATTGTCAGCAAAAGAAATTCCAGCGTTATGGTTAAAGCATAGAGAGCCTTTGCCAACTTAAACGCACCTAACAAAGCGTACAGCAAAGATACTACCTGATTTCTGGTGGGACTGTTTCGCCAAGTCCACGTGACGGGGCGGGTGTCCGCAGGTCAAGTTGTTAGCCTGTTCTCTTTCAAACAAAGTAGGGTGTATGAAAAATTTTCGTTTCGTGATTATAGGAATTACTTTTCTTCTCTTCATCGCTGGAATACTCCTCAGCACCTTTGTTATGGAGATAACCCAGACAGTAGTTGAAAAGCAAATAATTGCCATCCATGTTGAATCAGGACTTAATTCACGATTATCTTTGGGCTTTTTGTTAGCATTTTGTTCAATATGTGCAGGTTGTTTTTATTGGGTGTATGAGAAGATTTATCCAAAAAATGCCCCCACATTTTTATTCATCGTTAGTCTTCTTGTGTCATTGATAAGTGCTGCAATTGGTATATGGGCAAAGTTATTACAAATCAAGTTTACATTTGAACTATTTCCATTTATTTATAGGCACAATGAAGAATATCTAGCCGCTGAAGCTATCAACTATTTTTCCTGGGGAGCAGTCTATGCAATTTTCGCAAATCTAATAATCATCTTTCTTGTATGGCTACTTTTGCATCGAAAACTTACAAATAACACTCTCGAAATTCATCAGTAAGTTGTAGTTTTTAAGTTTTAGATTTATTTGCGAGACTGGTGGGATGGCTTCGCCAAGTCCACGTGATGGGGCGGTTGTCCCCTATCGGAGATGAGCCGCAAACCGTTAGCCTGCCCTTCAACATAGGAATCGTCATACATGAATGAAGAAAAATTCAAATTAGCGCTATTAGCACCTATAGATAACAACGGTGTAACTATCAAATTAATAGTAGATGTTGAAAATTCTCAAACCTTATCCATCAGGCATTATCCAGAATTTATTTGGTTTCTCCTTGGA
>CALDGT010000475.1 GCA_937942935.1 uncultured Chloroflexota bacterium
ATCCTTGAATATAACTTCTATTCAAGTCCAAATGAAGGTGTGGCGGCATTAGTGCCAGAAGAACTCCGAAATGACCCACTTATCTTTCCGCCAAATAGCGTTTTGCAAAATGCCTCGTTATTATTGGCATTACCAACCGATATTGAGGCACGCCATAACGAAATCTGGAATTTATTTGTAGAAGGAGAGACAAGCCCATGAGCCAAAGACCTGCTTCTGTTTCGCTAAGTCAGTTAAGTTTGAGACGCGCTGTTATTTTAGCTCAGGCGGTTGGCTTTTTGGTCATCCTTTTGGTCATTAGTTTGAGTGTCTATGTATTCATTTTTAACGCCGAACAAACACTGTGGCAAAGTCGGCAAGGTGATTTTGCCAAAACTGCCGCCAATTTAATTCAAGATAATCTGCGCCAATCGGCTTTGGTATTGGATATTATCAATGAGTTAAATGATGATGCACACTTTGAAGAACTTGTTAGCACCATTGCTGGCAAATACCCGACCATTCAAGAAATTATTGTGTTAGATGGCGATGCTAATATTTTGGCAATTTCATCTACTGATGAGCCTGTATTAAGTAATTTATTCACCATTCAACAATCAAATTGGTTTTTGAGTGCAAAAGCAGGTCAAAGTTATTTGGGGAATTTGCAATTTTCAGCACAAAACACCCCATATATTATCCTATCGCGTCCATTTGACCGTGTTGGTGGTGCAATTGCCATTCGGTTAAATATGGAAATTTTGAATGAGGTTGTGCGGAGCATCCGTTTTGGCAATACAGGGAATGCGTATCTTGCCGATAGTGATGGTCAAGTTTTGGCGCATAATGATTTTAGCCTTGTCGAAAATAATACCAGTATTTCGGGGCGGTTGGAGCTAGAACAAGCCCTTAATCAAGAAGGTGTTTATTTTAGCGCCTATTTCAACTTTTTAGGTCAAGAAGTCATTGGCTCTAGCTTAAAAATTGAAGGCACGACATGGTATGTATTCACCGAAGTCGAACAAGAAGAGGCGTATGCCACCAGTGGAAATGCGCTCATTTTCTTGGGTGGTGGGCTAATTTTGTTATTCGTCACAGTCGTCTTAACCACAACCAACTTCTTGCAACGGTTTATATTTAATCGCCTAGAAAAATTACAAGATGCCGCCGACCAAGTGACCGCAGGTGATTTAAGCGTCCAAGTGCCGATTAAACGCATGGATGAGATTGGCTTGTTGACCAATGCCTTCAATACCATGACAGCGAGTTTGAATAAAAACACCGAAGATTTGCGTCATGCGCGTGATGAAGCCATTAGCGCCAAAGAAGTCGCCCAAGAAAATAACCGCCTTAAATCTGAATTTTTATCTACCATGAGTCATGAACTCCGTACCCCACTCAATGCCATTGAAGGCTTCACAGGGATTATGTTAGGTGGCATGGGGATTGAATTGGATATGAAGGCAAAAGGCATGGTTGAGCGCATTTCGACCAATAGTAAGCGCCTCGTTGATTTGGTGAATGACTTTTTGGATTTATCACGGATTGAATCTGGGCGGATGGAATTGGTGGATGTGCCATTTTCGCCAAGTGATTTGGTAGAAAAATGGCGCAGACAACTCAGTGTATTGGCAGACCAAAAGAATTTGATGTTCAGCGTCAATGTAGACCCAGCCCTGCCCTCGCGCTTATTGGGTGATGATGATGCCCTCAGTAAAATTGGTCAAAATTTACTCAGTAATGCTTTCAAATTCACAGAACAAGGGCGTGTCACATTAGACCTCAAACGATTTGGCAATACTTGGCAAATTATCGTCAGTGATACAGGTATCGGCATCCCTCCACATGCTCATGAGTATATTTTCCAAGAATTTCGCCAAGTAGATGGCTCGTCTACTCGTAAATATGGTGGGACAGGCTTGGGGTTGGCGATT
>CALDGT010000476.1 GCA_937942935.1 uncultured Chloroflexota bacterium
TCATATCACCCATATACCAGTATGCTCTGGCTAATGTCTGCTGGTGTGACTGAATTTGGCTCAAAATTCGCATATCTTGTGAGGTTTTGAGTTCATTAAAAATTTTGATTGCCTCTTGCAGATAAAAAACGGCGTTCTGATATTGCCTCAAAAGGGTATGATAATCACCCAGATTGCCCAAGCAAATGGCTTCGCTACGCCGATTTTTGGTCTTGATACATAAATTAAGTGATTGTGTGATATAGGTAATAGCATCTTCACTCTTGCCAATTAGCCCATATACAGAGCCGATATTCCCCAACAATGCAATCTCACGCGGGGCATCATCAATAGATTTGCTCACTGCATAGGCTTGTTTATAATATTCAATGGCATTTTCATGATACCCTAACCGCACATAAGCATTTCCAACATTCCCCAACCAACCCCCTTCACCGACTTTATCGCCGACGGTTTTGCACATTTCGTATGCTTGCAAATAATAATTTTTAGCGATGTCGAATTGCCCCATTTCGTAATAGGCGATACCAATTGCGCCTGTCACCCGTGCTTCAATCGTGCGGTTGGCTTGTGCTTGTGCCATTTCGAGCGCGACTTGATATTTTTGAAGCGATATTTCGGGGTTATCCATTTGCCGATAAACCATCCCCAAATTCATCATGATGGTGAGCGCGGAAGCAGGGTCTTTGATTTTACCCTCCAGCGCGGTATGCAAACGGAGCAATAAATCGGTGAATCCCCATTTGTGCAAATAATCGAAGCCAATATCTATTAAGATATTGGTGGCATGGTCATAATCACCGAGTGCCATCCGATATTCCATCTCGCGGAGTTGTGGCAAAATATCGTCTATATTGTGCCATTCGACTTGAGGCTTGCGTTTTTGCCGATAATATTCAGCTATGCGATGCGTGAGGGCAAATTGTGAAAACGGGGTAATAGTTCGCTTGTTGGCAATTTCGGGTGGTGGGGTTTTGCCAATTTTTTCATAAAATGCCAGAACAGGGTCGGGTTTTGGGATGTCCTCTGCCGTACCGACAGGCAAGCTCTTTTGCAAATAGACTAAATCGAGGGTTGGCAAGCTATATGTTTTGCGTAATTCATGATGAGATAACAAGCGCCGTTCTACTAAGTCCTTGAGGAGCATGGAGATATGAATGGTGTCTATATAAGGAGCAAGCACATGCGTCAATTCTTCTTGGGTACAATCTTG
>CALDGT010000477.1 GCA_937942935.1 uncultured Chloroflexota bacterium
GATTTTGATGTTTATGGTATGTGCATTACCTGCACTTGTCGGCGGATTATTTTTTTTTTTTCTTGACCCGATTGTGATGGGATTTGTGGGTATCGCGTTGGTTGCGATGGATATGGTTGTGCGGATTCGCAATCGCAAACAAACGGGATGGGTGATGAAAAAAGATTTGGGGGGCTATTTATATTTTATCCCTGTTTGGATTTTTGGCATTTTTGTGATTATCCTTAATATCGTCAATGCACTTAGTCCGCTTAATCTATAGGAACATGCTCATGAAATGGTTTGGATTTTGGTTCATTATAATAGGGTTATTCACCACACTATCTGCTCAGGATATTTCTGATGATTTAGATACACAATTGAATAATATCGAATCATTCATTGCCACATGGCGCGGATTGCCTATTCTTACCCCCACCACGCGCCTATTCCCCACTCGTGATGAGGCGATTGCCTATATCACTGCCAGCTACGAATCGGAATTATCCCCAGAGGTTGCCATCAGCGAAACACTTTTTTACCGCGCACTGGGATTTGTCTCTCATGATTTTGACCTGCGCGAATTTTATAGCCGTTTTCTGAGCGACCAAGTGGCAGGTTATTACGATACTCAAGCCAAGACGATGAATACCATCTTATTATCGGGCGAAGCATTGGACGATGAATCGCCGTTTTTGGAGCAGATTATTTATGCTCATGAATTTACACACGCACTCCAAGACCAACATTTTGATTTGAGCGCCTTATTTGTTCAAACATCAGATAATCCAGACCAATCATTGGCGCTCACGGCATTGATAGAAGGGGATGCGACTTATGTGATGCAAGCCTTCACCTTTGACTTGGTACAAAATAGCACAGGCGATATTTTTGCGCTCTTAGATGATAGTCTAATGGCATTGGGTGGGTCTGCTATGCCACTCGATACCCCGCCGATATTCCTCGCAGAGGTCAATTTTGCTTATTTTGAGGGGATGACCTTTGTTTCGGGTGTGCAATTACAACGTGGGTGGGATGGGATGAATGAGATTTATCAGGATTTACCCGCCTCAACAGAACACATTTTACATCCACAAAAATATAGTGATGGTGAATTACCTGCCGAAGTGGTGATAAACGATGTATCTGCCATTTTAGGAGATAGTTGGGAATTGGCGGTGAATCGGGTAGTGGGTGAATTTTATTTGCGTGAATATCTCAAACAATATATCTCTCCACGTCAGGCGATGATGGCTTCTGCTGGATGGAATGGCGATAACTTGATGATTTATCATCAGCCAGAAACCAATGAATTGGCATGGATTTGGGCATTAGCATGGGATTCGCTACCAGAAAATGTCGAATTTGCCGATAGTTACACCCAATTTTTAGAGCAAGCCTTCCCAACATGGGATTTTGGGCAAGCCTGTAATCAAATAGATGACGATGCAATGTGTTTTGTGGCGACATCAGAAATGATTTATATCGTCTCTGCGCCAGATATTCAGATGGCATCTGCAATCATAGAGGCGATGCCATCCGTTATACCATAATCAGGGTGCTGGTGTGGGTGTGGCGGGACCTGCTTCGCGTGGTAAGTTTGTAATATCGCCTTCAACCCGCACCACTTCGCCAAATACCCAACCTTCACCACCTTGATAAGCAATTTTTAGCCAATCGCCTGCTTCGTTTAAACCCAAAATGGGGGCAGTATCTCCCGGTTGCAAGACACCAAGTGGTGGGTCAAATGTAATATTGGGACCGCGCCGAACATTGGCGGGATTATCGGCAACAATTTTTGGCGCATTAGGGTCTATGACCGCTTCTGTCGGGGCGGTTGTTGGGGCGAGGGTGGCTTCTCCGCCGACGGTTGGTACAGCGAGGGGTTGTGATGTTGGGATAACTTGTGGGGTATTTTCGGCAGAGGTGACGATATTGGGGTTGGAGACTTCTGTGACAATCGGCGCAAGCGCAAGCCCTTCATTTGTCACCAAGATTTTTGCGCTATCTTCGCCACGTTCTCCATTGGTACGGCTCACGACGACAGTGATAGTCCGTTCTCCAATGCCTGTGGCTAACCATGACTCTTGAATGGTGAAAGTGGTTTCGTTCATCACATTAGGGTTATCGCGTTGGGCGACGATGATGCCATCTACCAACACCTCAACACGGGCAATATTCGTACCAGCATTGCGGACGGTGGCGAGGATATAAACCAGCACCCCTTCACGATAAGTCGCATTTTCGAGGCGGGGCAAAATTTGGACTTGGGGTTGACCGGGCAAAACGGCAGGGGTGGGGGTATTATCTGCATCCGATGACCCCACCAATGATAATGTGCATCCAGTGGTGATGATGAGGAGTAATAACCCAATGAG
>CALDGT010000478.1 GCA_937942935.1 uncultured Chloroflexota bacterium
GCCATAGGTCTCATGCAGGTGCTTCATCTGCTTCACAATCGTTTGTGGGCTATGGACATTATAGCGTTGCCCCCAAATCGGTTTGGCACACCAATTACAATGATACGGGCAACCGCGTGTTGTGACCAAATTCATCGAAAAATAACCGTGACGAGCCAACCAAATATTTTTATATTTGGTCATATCAATCAAATCCCACGCGGGCATGGGCAATTTATCGATATCGCGCATGGCGGGGCGACGAACAGGCATAAGCGTCTTGGGGGATTGCACGCCTAAAATCGCTTCGGGAGATGTATCGGATTTGCCAGATACACTCGCCAATAATTCAATCAGGGTTTCTTCGCCTTCTCCTAACAAAACATAATCTGCGCCACCGTCTAAAAAGATAGTCGGATGGTCGGTGGCATCTGACCCGCACACAATCACGGTGCAACCGCGCCTTTTTGCCATGTTAATCATCGTGAGCGCCGCTTGGCGCATCCGTCCCAAGCACATTTTTGAGAGATAATTAAAGTTATCTTCATAAATAATAGCGACTTGTGGTTGATGAGTATTGAGTGCGGTTTCCCATTCGGCTTCAGATTGCGCCAACATCGCATCAAATAATGCCACATCATACCCCGCCTCGCGGATGGCAGAAGCGGCATAAAGTGTGCCGAGTGGTGGATAGGGTTTCATAGCAGAATACAGTTTGGGGTCAAAAATAAGATAATACGATTGTCCAAATAAACACTTCATGCCGTTACTTTCTGTTTTATGAGTTCCTGTTTCTGATGATTATAAACCAAAATTTAGATTGGTGTGGCTTTTATAGGGGAGTCTCTCATCATTTTTGTGGCAGATATACGAAATAAATGCCCAAATAACCGAGCGATATGCTATCTAACCTCAAAAAAAACAGAGGATGATGAGCATCCTCTGTTTTTATTTTAGGGCTAAGGTAATTTGATATTTGCGCCATCGCGCACAAAGACGGGGATTCGGTCAATCGGTACGGGGATGGTGATAGTCGTTTTGCCCTCATACACATCGTCCGTCCACAATGAGCGCCACCGTCCTGCGGGCAAATAAACCGACCATTCGCTGATATTCGGCGTAACCACTGGTGATACCAATAAATCGCGCCCAAAGAAATAATCATATTGCGACGCATTTTCATCTATCACATGCGCCGCACGCATCATCGGTTGACCAGTTTGTGCGCTAAATTGCGCTTCTGCCCAAATATAATCCATCAATTTTTCGCGCACGGTCAAGAAAAATCGGAAGGTATCTATCACGCGGGCATCGCCTGTTTGCTCCTGAATATTCCACGGGGTGCGGTCATGGCTTGGGCTACGATGCGCGTTGTATTCTGAATGATATTGCATCACGGGGCAAAATGCCGCCATCGCGGTAGCACGCAAATATAATTCTGCGCTCGGCAATGCACCACTGAACCCCGCCAAATCCCAGCCCCAAAACGGAATCCCAGAAATGCCCGCCGATAACCCCGCTAAAATCGAATGTTGAAAGGCTTCCCATGTCGAATTTTCATCACCCGCCCAATGCAACGGGGCGCGTTGTGAGCCGATGAATCCTGCGCGACTAAATGTGATGGCTTCGCGGTATTGGTTGGCAAATTGATAATAGGCTTCGGTATAGAGGCGCGGGTATTCATTCCAAACATCCGCCCCTGTGCGACCATCGGCAAAAATCACATGCTCACCCCAAAGATGTTCGCCACCATCGGTTTTGAATCCATCAATGCCGACCTCATCCATCAGATAAGCCCGTTTTTTGAACCACCATGCTTTTTCCTGTTCGTTGGTCACATCCCAAATATACCCACCCCGAAACCAAAATGGGCGAATACGGTGCAGGCTACCATCTGCCTCGCGGACGCCAAACCCCGCGTTTTCATAATAGTGACGGTCTGCATCATGTTGCGGGTGTGGTTGGTCTATGTTTTTGATGACGGGGATTTGCCACAACAAAATTTTGATATTATTGTCATGCAACCAATCCACCATCGCCTTTGGATTTTGCCATTTTCCGCCCTCTGGGAAGGTGAAATCGGTATAGCGCAGGGCATCATTTCCGCCGACAGGTTGATATTGGGCATCATTCCAAATATAAAAAGTGGTCTCATCGCTCCACGCCTCAATCACAATCACCGATGGTTGGATGTTATGCGCGAGCGAGGCTTTGACCTCCTGCTCAATTTTGGCTTGGGTGTTCCATTCATTGCCACTCATCCACAACCCAAAGCTCCATTTGGGTGGCAATACGACAGGTCCCGTGAGTTGGGCAAATTTTCCGATGATAGCAAACGGGTCTGCATCAAAAAACCAGCGCAACGCCAGTTGTTGCGA
>CALDGT010000479.1 GCA_937942935.1 uncultured Chloroflexota bacterium
TTGAGGATAGTTTCATATTCAAATTCAGACAATTGGGCGATGCTAAATTCCATCAGGCGCGGATAATAATGTGATGCGCGTGCCAGTTCTTTCAGTTGCGATTCAGTCAGGGTGAGCGATTCGGATGTGGCAAAATCGCGGATGATTTGTTCGCCAATCGGTGCATCCACCGCGCCAATGAGATGAGCCTTGCTATTTTTCACGTCTTTCCATGCCTCACGGGTGGTCATCAATACGCGGATGCCCGCCCCGCGCAAGTCTTGAATCAGGCTCACGAAAAATGGGCGTTGCGAGACGGCTACCGCTTCGGCATTATCCACCACCACCAGCGCATTTTGTGATTTTATCCGCGCCAATGTGATGTTCATATCTGTGCCTTCGGGCAAATCGGCATGTTTACGGAGCGCATCATTCAGGTCAGCGATGGATTTTGTCACCTCACAGCGAAACCACACCGCGCCGTGTGCGTCTTTTAGGGCGATTTCTGCCGCCAAGCGCGATTTCCCCAATCCGCCCGTGCCGATGACCTGCGTGATATGTGCGGGACTTATATCTGCCGTGACTTCGGCTAAAAATGCCTCGCGTCCGCGCATGGGGTTGTGCAGATACGGCAATTTTTCGTGAATATTACCCGCATCGGTGAATTTTTTGGTGGATGGTGTGGGTAAATCCGCGCCCGCTTTGCCCGATAATGCGCTCATCAGGTCGGAGAGGGATTTATCGGCATCTTTGACGTAATCCGCATATTGAATCAGGCTGATATTGAGCCAAATGTCCTTAAAATCAACCGCTTCAGCACGGATGACATACAACGGCTTCTTGAGATTTTGCACCAATAAACATTCTGCCTTGCAAATTTTGGATGTGAGCGAGGCGTGGGTCATCACTAACACGCCCGCATCACAATCGGCGATGGCAACGCGCAAGGCGGATTCCCAATCGGGTGTTTCTGGGGTTAAGCCGTGTTGATGGTCAATCCATAAGCTAATATGCGGGTCTAATTTGGTAGCGATTTTATCTACCAAATCATCATTCACGGTCGCATGGCTAATGAAAATACGTTTTTTATCACTCATAAACCTGCCCCCTACACGGGATTATCTATACGGACACACATAAAACTAGACCACTTTCACCCGACTCGATTTCGATGAGATATTCGTATTGAAGCGTTGCAAGAAAATATCCACGAAGCTATCGAGGCTATACCCCACCAAAAACGCGGTTTGCCAATCGGCGCTACCCGTCAGAAACACCAAGCCCAAAAAGCCTATCCACATGGAGACAATCCCCATGATGATGCCCCGTTCATGAATATGAATCCATGTGAACCAGTCATCTATCGCCAAAAATGCCTGATTCGGGTCATTTGACCGCGCCTGCTTGATGCCATCTATGCCGATATGCACCACTGCGCCGATGATGACAAACACGTAGGTGATGAGCAGATTCGGCGTGCCACCGGGGACAGTTATCCATTCTTGCAAATTGAGCAATGTCCCCAATTCCCCCACCCCAACCGCAATCAGCGCCCCAAACATAATCGTGAGTGTGATGAAAATATAACTTAACCGTCTGCGAGCATAATCGGCAGAGGCATGAAATACAATTCCCTGCCCAGTATCAATCACCCCGTTTTGAATCAGTACGGGACGCGCCCCCAAATAGGTGAGGACTTTTTGCCGACTCTCATCATTCGGGATTTCATCTTTGAAGGCGGCATTAAAATCTAAGGCTTGCCCAATGCGGATTTGCTCCAATTGCAAATTTAAGCGTTCTGGGATGGTGAGGAGTGCGGTTTGGTAAATGATGTCGTCAATATCTTCAACAGCGGCTTTTGCACAGCGCAATATGCCATTTGCGACTGTGATTTCTTCATCGGGTTGAATGACCACCTTTTCTTTATCCCCTGTTTCTGGGACAAGATTTTTGGAGGGTGGCGGGGGCCAATTGAGTGTCACCCGTTCCCAATAATTTTCGATGGTGGTGATGTCATCCCCATAACGGCTATATAATTCTGCGGTGCTATTCATCATGGCGCGTAAATCGCGGATGCGCGTCGCAATTTGTTTCACATTGCGGTCATAAATCGGCTGACGCGCCCGCAACGTTGTGATAATTTCTCGTGAGCGCATCGCCACATCGTTCATCGGTTCTTTGCTCAACACTTCGACTAATGTTCGGCGTAAATTTTGCACTTCTGCCCGCACATCGCGCAGTAATCCCAATAAGCGAGCATGATTATCTTGTATCTCTGACATCATCAATATCCTTTTTTATGAATCGAGCAAGGCGCTTAACGCCTCAATGAGTTTATCGGCATCATCTTGGGTGTTATATCCCTGAAAAGATACGCGGATATACGGTTTATCGTTCCAAACGACAATCGGCGCTTCAATGCGATATTCATCGTATAAACGCGCTTTGAATTGATTGGGGTCTATTGTCTCTGGCAAAGAGGCGGTGAACATTTGCCCAAGCCAAGATTCTGGGGAAATCATGGGCAATTCGGTCAATTCCGAAACCCGTTTGCGTGTTTCGATAGTCAGGCTATGACACCGCGCCCGCACATCATCCCAATTGTGTTCAGCTTGGAATTGAATAGCGGCGGGTACGCTGAGATATGCCGATACATCGCGTGTGGCTTGATATTGATTTTGTTGGACAAGGCGTGTGGTTGCCGATGATAAAATCAACCCGCCACCTAATGATTTGCCATTGGATGGTTGATACCCCCAACTGATGACCAACGGGTCTACCATATCGTGCAATTTTCGGCGGACATACAAAAATCCTGCCCCTTTTGGCGCAGATAACCACTTATGACAATTGCCTGTATAAAAATCGGGGTCAAGTTCTGTCAAATTGAGGTTCAATTGACCGGGTGCGTGTGCGCCATCAATGACGGTATAAATCCCTGCTTCTCGCGCCCGTTTAATGATTTCCCCAATCGGAAAAATGAGCGCCGTTGGTGATGTGAGATGGCTAATCGAAATCACTTTTGTGCGCGGAGTGACAGCACTCCAAAGTCGCTCAATAAAGGCTTCGGGGGTGGTGAATGGGAGTGGCATGGGTTGGCGGATGTATGTCGCGCCTGTTTTTTCGCAAATAAAATGCCATAACAAGTCTACCGCGCCGTATTCATGGTCTGTGGCGAGGATTTCATCCCCTGCTTGCAAGGGAATAGACCGCGCAATCATATTCATACCAACCGTGGCGTTGGGAATATATACCAAGTCATCGGCATGACAATGCAAATAATTTCCCAATGCAAGGCGGGCTTCATCTAATAATGTATCCACCCGCCTTCCCATAAATTCAACCGGTTGGGCTTCAAGTTCACGTTGCCATGCCTGATACACCTCAAAAACGGGCAATGGACACGCCCCAAATGAGCCATGATTCAAAAATACAACATCTGGATGGATGAGAAATTGGTCGCGCATGAACAATCCTTATTTATTTGACCGATAAACGGACTACGCGGTCATGACCCGCATAATCATGAATCACTTCTGTGAGGATAACCTCTAGGTGCTGGCGTGCCAGTTCAATAACCGCTTGGCTTTGCCCAGACCCGACTTCTAAAAATAGGCGTGTTGGCGGAATTCCGACTTCACGCACTTGGGGGAATAAATCTTCAAAATAGGCGAGTCCATCATCCCCGCCATCGAGCGCCATACGGGGTTCAAATTTGCTCACAGGCAGGCGGTCAACAATTTTGGACGGGATATAGGGCAAATTCGCCAAGATGAGGTCTATTTTGAGGTCATTATCTCGAATAGGTTCGAGCAAACTCCCTTCCATGAATTGGATATTGGTCACACCATGTAATCTGGCATTGCGTTTCGCAACAGCCAATGCTTTTGGACTCATATCGGTAGCATAAATCGTCGCTTCTGGAAAGCGAAGCGCAAAACTGATGGCGATAATGCCACTACCTGTCCCAATATCTATGGCTTTGACATCGGCAGGATTTTTATAAAATCCTTCAACCATCATAATGGCATGTTCTAGTAAATGTTCCGTTTCTGGGCGTGGGACAAGGACATCGGGGGTGACGATAAAATCGCGCCCAAAAAATTCACGATGCTCCACCAAATACGCATATGGCTCACCATTCACTCGCCGTTGAATGAGCGTGGCATATGCTTGGACTTGTTCATCGGTTATGGGTTCTTCTGGAAAGGCAATCACATGAGAACGTTCTACACCGAGGATATGTGCCAAAAGTAATTGTGCATCTAATGACACACTATCCGAAAATTCTTTGAGTTTCTTTTTTGCTTCTTTGAGGGCTGTTCCAATTGTCCATTCAGACATGCGGGGTCATCCTATTCAACCTGTGTTTAGTTTCAATAATAACGCAAATAATCGCAAAATCCCAAATCATATAACGAGAAAAATACACTTTTTTAGGTAAACGGGCGCTTGTCAATATTACTTTGGGCGGGGTATAATGAAAGACCTAGCCATTTGGCTAATAAAGTAAACATTTCCAACACATTATGTTCGGGAAGGAGGAAGATATATCCGTTTGGTATTTTCCTAAACTAGGATATATCGCTTCTGTATGAGTTCAGAGACAACAGGGATGGACGAAAAAAATATGGAACAGCCATCTATGGCATCAACACCACAAGAAGAAGAAGTAAAAGTCACTTCTGTAGAAGAAACACCCGCCCCCATCTTGGATTCGGGAGATGAAGCCCCTTCTGCTGGTGATGTACACCACGAAGAGGAAGTTCAGCACACCCCCGCCCCAGATGCGACACCATCACGTTTTAAGCGTGGCGATTTGGCAGAAGGTGTCATTACCAGTTCAACACCCACCGCCGTCACTGTAGATTTAGGCGAGGGCGCAATTGGTGTTATCCCTGGTCGTGAATTGGAGCGTATGACGCGCCAAAGTTTAGAAGAACTCACCGAAGGTAAAAAGATAACGGTGTATGTGGTTAACCCACATTCACACGAAGGCACAATCATCTTATCTGTGAACCGCGCCGTTGAAGAACTCGATTGGCAACGTGCAGAAACCTTCCACAAATCGCAAGACCCCTATGAAGCCAATGTCGCAGGGTATAACAAAGGCGGTCTCATTGTCCGTTTTGGTCGTTTGCGTGGGTTTATCCCCCAAAGCCAAATCAGCGATGACCGCAAACGCTTGCTCGAAAATGGTGAAGGCACTGTCGAAGACCGCTACGCCAAAATGGTGAATGAACCCATTGTCGTCAAGGTCATGGAAGTTGACCGCAGTCGCAACCGCCTCATCTTATCAGAGCGTACCGCCGCCCGTGAACGCCGTGAACGCAGAAAAGAATCGCTCATCGAAGAATTGACCGTTGGACAAATTATCACTAACGGGCGTGTCGTGAGCCTTGAAGATTTTGGCGCGTTTGTGGATGTTGGTGGAGCAGAAGGTTTGGTTCACCTGACCGAAATTTCATGGAAGCATGTCACCCACCCCAAAGAAGCCCTCAAAATTGGGCAAACTGTGAAGGTTGAAGTGATTAGTGTTGACCGTGAACGCCGTCGCATTGGGTTAAGCATTAAACGTCAAGAAGCCGATCCATGGGATGATGTAGCAACCACCTATCAAGTTGGTGATTTGGTCAAAGCGACTGTCACCAAAATGACCAAATTCGGCGCATTTGCCCGCTTGGTAGATGCCGAGGATATTGAAGGTCTCATCCATATATCAGAATTATCTGATAAGCGTGTGATGCACCCCAAAGAAGTGGTCAAAGAAGGTGAACAACTCGATTTGCGTGTCGTCAAGATTGATGTCAAAAATCGCCGTCTAGGTCTTAGCCTCAAGCGCGTCAATTCGCCAGAATGGTTAGACCGCGACTTGCAACGTTATATGTCTGGTCAATAATGTTCTAGGGTGATGGATAAACTATTATCCATCACCCTTGTTATCCCCTACATGAAAATTACCCCACCCCAACAAAAAATTATCGCGCTCTTTTTTCTGGTTAGCCTTTTGGGTTTGCTATATACACAATATTTGCGCCCAACACCACTCACACTCGATACCATCATCCCCAACACGCCCGAACAAGGCAAAACACATATTTTTTTTGCGCTCGAAAATGATACCCTATTCATCCCAAGCCAATGCCTAAACGCACAATGGGATATGAGCAATACACGCGGGGTTTATATCAACGAGGCGGGTGTCGCCGCCCCAGAAAATGCAACATGGTGTCATGTCTCCGCGCCAAATGGGATATTTGCCCGTCTGCGTGTGATTTTGCCCGATGATACAGCCATCACCTATGATTTTAAGGTGCGTGTGCTGATTTATGACCCCATCTTTTTAATAACCTGCCTTCTGATTATCGCAATCGGCTTATTTTTGATTTTTGGCGATATCCCCCGTGAGCGATTGTTGTGGTGGGTAATCGGTGGCTCAAGCCTTCTGGGGATAATCGCTATTGGGATAGCCATTTTCATCACTTATGGGCGCTTTTCTGAGACAAAACCTACTGTTTGGGATGACGCGCTGATGTTCGCCCGCTATGCCCATAATTTAGATGAAACCAATGTGTGGTCTTGGAACTTGGGCGAAGAACCTGTGTTTGGCATGACCGAATTGGCTTATGGTGCATTGGTTTATGCTAACAAAGCTCAACACACAGGCATCACCCCTGTGCAATTAGTCCAAAATACCAGCGACCAATATGGGATAATATGGGTTATCTTTGGGTCATTGTTCATCTTGATGGCGATTTTATCGCCCAAAAATCAAATTCACCCTGCATTGTCATTGATGGTCATTTGGCTATTGTTCATCGGCATTTCTGCCCATACCCATCTATTGCATCATTTTAGCAGTGGCATGGGGACAACCACCGTCTTATTATATGTGACAGGTTATATCTCGCTGGCGCAGTGGGCAAAACACACCCCTTGGCTGATAGCCTATGTGGTGACGGGGTTCATTGGCGGGTTGGGTTTCATCATCCGACCCGATGTGATGTTATTCAGTGTATGTGTACCGATTGCATTATTTATCTTTGCAAAAACAAATAAAGAACGACGCTATGCAGTGATAATGGGCATCATCACCCTCATCACATTCGGCATACAACTGCTTTTGGCGCGTACTTATTTTGGGTCGGCATTACCCTTACCATTTTTTGCCAAAAGTGGCGGGATTTATGATGGTTATTTGGCAAATCAATATGTTTCTGTAGCCATAGACCAACTTGGGACATTTATCTATAGCAATCGCTATCTGGTAATCCTCATCGGAATTGGGTTCATTGTTCATCCCAAAGGATTTATGAAACGAGTCAGTGGTGTGGAGTGGGGATTATTGGCAGGATTAGTCGGTTATATCGGCTATTATGCGTTATTTGTGACCCAAATTATGCCAGAACATCAACGATTTTATTATCCGACCCTGCCGATTATCATTTGGTTTGCATGTATTGGCACATTATCATTCACGAAACGCTTGGCACAACTCATCCCACTCATATGTCAATTGGTCTCTGTAAATATCCGCAGGGGGGTGATTGTTGGTGTCATGGGAATCGTAGTTATCGGGGTATCTGGCACACTGTATGAGACACACCAGTTTATTTATCATCATCAGAACACCTATTACCCACCGCACGATGCCCGTTGGTATCAATTATCACAATTCGCGCAGGTGAATAATATCACCGTGGCGACAACCGAAGTCGGCGCGGTGGCTGTCGCCAATTTTTCGTGGCGAGTAATTGATATGGCAGGGCTGAATGATACATCATTCGCATTAGATGGATTTTCTGCGGATAAATTATTAGATGAATACCGTCCGGATTTGCTCTATTTGCCCTACCCCGATTATATCCAGATGACACAAGCCATCGTCACACATCCGCATTTCTTGGCAGAATACACCTATTTCACAGCAGGGCAAATTCGCTTGCCGATGGGGGTTGCCATCCGCAACGATAGCCCCGCTTACGCACAATTAATTGAAATAGCCCAACCATAAGGATTTATGATGTTCAAGCGACTAGCACGCCCTTTGTTGAATTATATCAATCACCATTTTGCCGATATTCACCAACATATTGAGCATGTTGATAAAAAAATAAACGAGCATTTAATCTCGCCCAAATCATCACCACAATTTCCAGTGAGTGTACATTGGAATTATGATATGTTGAGTCGTGATGAACGCATGATGATGCTATTGGGCGGGTTACATTCGACACGAGTAAAGGCATTGCCTATCACAACACCTATTCATGAAGCAGAATTTTCGGTATTCTCGCAAATGGGTGAAGATGGCATCATTCAATTTTTGATAGCACACTTGCCCAATATCCCCAAAACATTCGTTGAATTTGGGGTGGAAAATTATGTTGAATCCAATACACGCTTTTTGCTCAAACAAGATTATTGGCGCGGATTGGTGTTAGATGGGCAAGAATCTGCTATTGAGTATATTCGTGCCGATGCAGTTAGTTGGCGTCATAACCTCACGGCAAAATATGCTTTTATCACCAAAGAGAATATTAACCAACTCATCAGCGAAGCAGGATTTTCTGGAGAAATTGGCATTTTGAGTGTAGATATTGACGGCAATGATTATTGGATATGGGATGCCATCCAAGTTGTCAACCCAATGGTTGTCATTTGCGAATATAATGCCACTTTTGGCGATGAACACGCCATCACCGTCCCTTATCAAGCCGATTTTAACCGCACAAAAGCCCATTTTTCTAATTTATACTTTGGGGCTTCATTGCCTGCCCTGTGCAAATTGGCACA
>CALDGT010000480.1 GCA_937942935.1 uncultured Chloroflexota bacterium
GTTTGTAATGTCCCATCTGGATTTGGTGAAGTGATTGATAGTGATGAGGTTATGCTTGATTTACAATGTAGCCCATCTTTTGATTTTACATTTGAGATTGAGCCTGATGAGGTTATTAAGGTTAGTGTGAATTTAAGTAATTATTACCTTGCTTCTGGCGATACTGAAGCCGATTTTTATATTCACCTAGCTATGCAACGTGCAAATATCGAGATTCGTGAATCGGGAAGTTTTGGGGCTGAAAGTATCGTAGATGCTAATGGTGCCATTCAAGATGTGCGTATTTCATCTAATGATGATGTATTTACATTTGAAATTGAAAACAAAGGATTTAGATCTGCTATTTTCGATTTGAGTGTGCGCCCGCGTTAAAAATTAATGAGGTGCTATCGTTTTTTAATTAAGTGGGGAGTTATTTATGCCAGCACCAGAAGATGAAGTTGAAATTATTGAGGAAGTTGTTGTTGATGGTAAATCACCTAGTTGGGGATGCTTGATTATTGCTTTTTCTCCAATGGCAATTTGTGGTTTAGCACTTTTGGGGAGCGTATTGTTTTGTGGGAATACTGTGGGAGGCATTTTTGGCGGTATTCAAAATGTATTTGCTTCGTTGGGGAATATTTTTAATCTCGATTTATTTCCTGCCACAACAACAATTAGCTCTGCACCATCTATAGTTGAACGTATTAAGCCACTAGGTCAATTAGTAACAACCCGTGTCGAACTCGCCAATTCACGTATTGAAATTTCAACACGCTATGGGGTAGGGAATGTCTGCTATATTGGGGCGCTTCATTCGGCACAAGGGGCAATTGAAGCAGGTGTAAATTTGGAAGGTTTTACTCCCGAAAATGTTTTTTATGACGAAGCCAGTGAAACTTATACACTTCGCATCCAAAAGCCCGCTATCACTAATTGTCAATTAGATCCAATGCAAATTATTAAATATCATGATTGGGGCGCGACGATTCCTTGCCCTGCCAATTGGGATGAAATGCGCCTTTTAGCCAGTTATGAGGCGGTCAATAAATTTCGTGATAGAGCCATTGAGGAAGATATTATTGGGCGGGCAGAACTGCAAGCTGATTTAATCTTGACTAATTTTGTGTCTAGCATTACAGGTAAGCCTGTCATTATTGAGTTTGTTGACCCAGAAGTTCCACTTGGTTTGCCGAGTTCGTGCGAACCAGAATCGCCTAGTGGGTGGCGTTATGATGACACAGAACAGCGTTGGGTGAAAGATTAATTTTATGGCGGACATACACGGATAAATCCGCTAGTCCGCCATTACACCCTGAAATTAGGCAATCTGTGATGGCTGATTAGCACGCTAGTGTATATATCCAGCCATCATTTATCATGCTTTCTTTACACCCCAATGCACACACATCGTCCCAAACATGAAACTCTGATATGCTACATCCTCAAAACCTGCTTCCTTGAGCAATGACACCAATTCCTGTGGTGTTTTGAAGGCTTGCGTGGATTCTGGCAAATACCGATACGCATCTGCACCTTCTTTGCCCACGATAATTCGTCCCAAAATGGGGATGATATAGCGCAGATGAATCATGATGAATGGGCGTAAGATATTTTTAGGTGGGGGAGAACTATCTAACACCACAATTCTCCCGCCCGCTTTTAACACCCGATATTGTTCGCGTAGCGTTTGGGGAATATCTATCACATTGCGGAGCAAATAACCCGATGTGACCGCATCGAATGAATCGTCTGGGAAGGGCAGGCGCAAGGCATCTGCACCTGACCAGCGTACTTTGTCGCCACCTTTGCGATTTTGTCCGACGTGCATCATCGGCAAGGCGAAATCTGCGCCGATAACTGTCGCCGATGGCGTGACTTTGAGTGTCTCGAAGGCAATATCGCCTGTTCCAGTGGCTAAATCGAGCAATGCGCCATTTGGTGGCACTTGTGCTTTTTTGACGACAAATTTGCGCCAGCGTAAATCTTGCCAGCCTGTCATCAACCGATTCATGATGTCATACCGCCGAGCTACCCGCCCGAACATCTTTTGTACATAATCTGATTTTGCTTGACCTTGTAATTGTGCGTTCATTTTTTCAATCCGTAATGTTTCCAATTGGTAGAGATGAGTTGTTCTGTTTGCGAAGCAATCCGCAAGGGATTCGCATCGGGTATAATAGGGTCGTGTTTTTTAGGTAAACCATCGGGCTTTGTGGTGGCATCAACCCCAAATTTGACTCCAAACCGCCCTCTAGGGATGAGACCATGTACTCTAATTTCATCACGATAAGGATGAACATGCGCCGAAATTGCCTTATTTACCGCATCATTATCGTAGATATTGACTGATTCGTCTACGATAACCACTTCTCTGAGGAAGGCTAAATATCCTAATCCCCATATCCCATAGATGATTTTATGGGCATATCCATATGGACGCGGTTTAATGCTTACGATGGCATTATGTCCACCATCTGTCAACCGAAAATCACAGATTTCTGGGAAAATGGTCTTGATAATTGGCAATAATAGCTGTTCTCCACCTTTGACCATGTAATCAAACTCACACGCTGATGGTGTTGGCACAAAGGCAGGGTAAACAGCATCTTGGCGGTGGGTGATGGCTGTGATGTGAAAGAACATGGGGTTAAATTCACGGTTATATTCACCATTATGCCTTGCAAACTCGTAAGATATAAACTGGTTTGGCAATGGTGCGGTTAATACCCCCTCAATGATAAATTCGGCATCGGCGGGGATATTGATGGGTTGGCTAACTGCTCGCGCAAAGGGTACAGGTTTATTACGTAACCACCCCGCCAACCAATGTGGCGGTATATCATTTGGGAGTGGTACACTGGCACTCCACATCATGGCAGGGTCTCCCCCCAAAACCAGTGCCGCGGGGGTTGGCTCGGTGATATTCAAATCATCTAATTCACCTAAAACAGCAAGGATGTTTGTGTTGATGACCATCGCACGCGCCCACATCACCTGTTTATCCCCGACAAACAAAGTTGCCCCTGCAATATTTGGCGCGGTTTCTTTATCCCAATGACGCAAAATGGGCAATTTTTGGATATTAGGTGATTCTCGCCATTGAACCGCTTGAACAGGCGCGTTGGATTGATTTCCATTGCTCCCAACCGCATTACGTAAGGCATTGAGGGTTTGCATCCCCTGAGAAACGAGTCCCCCAAAACTGATATTTTGGAGATTGTTGAATCCAACCATCGCTTTTAATTTATCACTGAGTTGTGAGATGGTATCTAATCCCAACCCCCATGCCATTCGCTCTGATGTGCCGAATAAATTGGTGATAACGGGGAAATTATGCCCAACGACATTTTCAAACCATAAGGCATGATTATGCTTGCTCATCTGGACGCGGTGGGTGATGGCGCTGATTTCTAAATCGGTGTTCACAGGATGTTTAACTCGAATGAGTTCCCCAGATTGCTCTAATCGGATGAGAAATTCATCTAAATTGCGATAGACCATCCCAAAATGCACCTTTTATTTTGAATATTCAAAAAATCATGAACACTATTTTAGCATAAAAAAGCCCCAAACGGGGCTATGAAAGTGATGAGAATATCGCGCTTAATCTTGATGTGGACGGCGACACTCGACTACCATCCAATCACCGTCTGCTTGTTGACGGCGTTTGTAGGGGATGAGACCCGCGCTAGTCAGGGCTTTTTCGACATCTTCGACTTGTTCAAAGGTTAGCCCACTGAAAATAGCTAACCCGCCCGGTCGGACGATATTTCCCAAGCCTTCACTGCACATTTGAATGATAATCCGCGCCAAAATATTGACGACAATCAAATCGAATCGGCGCGGAGAATGGATAAGGCTTTCTAAGCTACCTTCTTGGGCGTGAATTTTATCATCAACACCATTTACCTTAATGTTTTCGATAGATGATTTGACAGCTACAGGGTCATTATCTAATGCCCAAACTTCGCTCGCGCCGAGCTTTGCGGCGGCGATGGCGAGGATGCCCGACCCACTGCCCAAATCCAATACTTTAACCCCATTTGTGACCAAATCTTCAAGTGCCTCTAAACAGAGTTGGGTAGTGGGGTGTGTGCCTGTGCCGAATGCCATACCGGGGTCTAATGCGATATGGATATCATTCGGTTGAGGTTCTAATTCCACCCACAATGGGCGTATGAGGATGCGTTTTCCTAAACGGATGGGGTGATAATGTACCTTCCATGCTTCTGCCCAATCTTGTTCGTCTACTATCACATAGTCTGGGGTTGGCATGGGGTACATCATATTGAGCAGTCGTAAGCCAAATTCGAGTTGTTCTTTGGCGGCAGGTGCGCGTTCATCATCTGGCAAATATGCCCGCACGATGAGCCGTTCTGCGGGTGGGACAGCGCCATCATCATACATTTCTGGCATGATGCCATCTTGTTCCACCGATACACCCTGATGCCCATAACGCGATAATAATTCCACTACCGCTTCTGCCGCTTCACCATCTACATTGAGCCGAATTTCAATCCATTTCATCGAAATATGCGCCTTTTTTATTCGCCACTGAGCCAATTCATAACACGGCTAAACATGCCTTTATTGCCTTGCGGAGATGCGACATTTGCCCCCATGGTACTCGCCAATTTTTCAAAGAGTTGGCGTTGTTCGGGGGTCAGTTTGGTGGGAATTTCGATTTGTACCCGCACCAATTGGTCGCCACGCCCGCTATTGCTCCCGTCTGTTCGCAAGCGGGGGAATCCGCGCCCACGCAAGCGGAAAATTTTGCCGTGTGGTGTGCCTGCGGGGACATCGAGGTCTACCTCGCCATCTACGGTTGGGATGCGAATGCGCGAGCCGAGTGTGGCTTGTACCACATTCAAATTCAAATCCAGCAAAATATCGTTGTCATGACGGACAAAAATTTCGTGGTCTTTGACATCTACCGCCACAAGTAAATTACCGCGCGGTGCGCCCAAATCACCGACATCGCCTTGCCCTGCATGTTGAATTTGGATGCCACTATGCACCCCTGCGGGGATTTTGACATT
>CALDGT010000481.1 GCA_937942935.1 uncultured Chloroflexota bacterium
TATGCTGGATAAAGCCTTTGCCGATTTTGATGAAGCCATCCGCCTGACCCCAGACGATGGCAATTTATATACCAGTCGGGGTAATTTGCACATCCGCCGTAGCGATTTTGTGAAGGCATTAGCCGATTTCGATACAGTCGTGCGCCTGAATCCGAATGACCCTGTGGGGTATAATAATCGTGGGTTGGTGTATCGGACATTGGGTGATTATGACCGCGCTATCGCCGATTATAACGAGGCGATTCGGTTGAACCCCAAATATGCCCACGCCTATAACAATCGGGGATATGTGTATTACCTAAAAGGCGACCTCAAAATCGCGCTGGCAGATGTAGACCGCGCCCTCGACCTCATGCCGAGTTATCAGGTGGCATGGAAAAACCGCGCCATGATATGGAAAAAAATTCGCGGGTTATGAGGCATCAGTTTATGCCCGCATTTCGATACGATGCTGGCGAATAGCCTCACGGGCTTTTTCGAGTGAAGGGGCAATCCGTTCTTTTGCTAATTTGGGGGGCATCTCGACACCAAATGTACGAAGCATGGCAGAGATAAAAATCGGATTGCCGACATTGATGATGATGCCACCCTCGCGGGGGATTTGCCCGCAGGTGTGTTGCAATTTTTTGTCTCTGGCTTTGATGACATTGACTGTGCCAACGCCATCGGTTGGCAGGTGCGTGGTTAGCCGAAAATCCATGATGAGGTCTACACGGGTGCCGTGTGGCAACGCCAGATTCGGCGGATAGGTGAGCAGAATATCGGTGGTAGACAGGTAATCTTGCCATGTCCAACCTTGCTTGAATATAGCAATGAGTGTATTTTCGAGTTGGTCATCGAAATAAAATTCAATAGTCATCATATCCCCTCATTGAAAAGCAACCATGTTATAACCTCATTATAACCGCAAATAAATTTATCAAGAATAAAGAATATAGATGCGAGATGTTCATTTTTTGTACATATCCTTTGTTTTTGTCGAAAATAACATCCAAGATTGCTGATAATCCTACGATTCATCAACGCCTACCCCATAACCCCTACGCGCTCACCCATCCTGCGATTATAATGTATGTATATCAAAGAATGCCGAATTACGGAGAGTTTGACCGCATGAAAAAATTAATTGTCATGATGGCAGGGTTGCTTATCCTCATCATGTCTCGTCCAATACAAGCGGCAGAAGATATTCATAGCATTGTCGCCTTTGCAGAAAATGGCGTTGGATGCGAAGATTCTGCCGTCCGCTTCTTTTTTACGTATACCCCAAGCACCAACGACTGGAATAATCAGCGCGATTGGGTGCATGTTGGGTTGTTCGATGCAACCGGGTTGATGTTGGCGTATAATGCCTATTCTGCTGTGTCGGTGAGCAATTTGCCCACCCCAACTGGTGTTTTTAAGTTACGATTCGATGCGCTCGGCAACACCCCAACCACGCGCCCGTTTTACCTTAGTTTTCGGGATGGCGATGATACCACCAGTCAAGCCGATTTTGGCAATTTGACCGAATTAACCCGTTATCCCTTTGACCCTGTGGCGGTTGGCGCGACTCGGTGCGATAAATTGGGGTATACCCCGTTGGGGATTGGGTTAGATGATGGTCGTGTGAATTGGATGGATAACGCCCAAACCGCCGCCGTGTATTGCGAAGCCGATGGGAGCATTACCTTGTTGGCGATTTCGCAAGATACCGGTAGGGGTTTATATGCTATCCGTGTGACCGTGCGCGAGGTTGCCCGCGCAGGGATTCCAGAAGAAGAACCGCTTTTGCTCAAGACGGATATGCGCGATGAAATGCGCTTGTATCGCCTGAGTACGGGCGAATTTCAGGTGGTCGCGCCGTATACCGATGCCGTACAAGGCACATTGCCAAATGGATATGTGTTCATTTGGTCGGGATGCGAATTGCCAACCAGTGGCATTGTGCGTTAGGCGATTGTGCCACCGCCTGCGTTCACCGTATTTCATCACCGTTTTTTTGTTTCGGTGGGACATATGGGCGCAGGTTTTTATTGTTTTCGGTGGGACATACGGGCGTTGCGCGTTTATTTCGGTGGGACATACGGGCATAAATGCCCTAGTCCCACCCTACCAATTGCCTGTTTTATGGGGGTAAATGGATTTCAAATATGCCCCAATTGATTTTGTGGGGTAAATAGATTTTTTTCATACCCCAAAATCAATTAGAATCGTAGGGTGGCACTAGCGAAGCGTATGTGCCACCGCATAACCGCGTGCCACCGCCTGCGTTCACCGTATTTCATCACCGTTTTTTTCATTTTGGTGGGGCATTAAAACGGGGATGCAACGCATCATCAACCCATTTTTCAGGGTTAAATAAAATATAATCAACAATTTTATAAAGACTATTCTCATCCTGAATAATATGGTCATAAAAACTGGTCTGCCATAATTTCCCCATAAATGCCTCCCAACCCTCTTGTTTGACACCTTTAATATACCCATTGGTCGTCACTGTTTTGAACCATTGTATAATCTGAGGCAACGTGGTCTGTTGATTCACCGATTCCATAAAAAGAACACCATGAAAATGATTCGGCATGACGACAAAATCCGCCAGAAATACATCAGGAAATTTAATTGGGATTTGTTCCCAATAATTTTTTATCATGTTTCCTGCGGGAGATAATACTAATTCATCGTTGACGATTTCAGCAAATAGGCATAACCGATTTTGCGTGCAAATGGTGATAAAATATGCCCCCTGTTGTGAATAATCATACCCTTTCATGCGTGGCGACCGACGATAAGGATAATTTTTCATAACGACACCCCTTAATATCAACGATAAATGAATTATACAATATTTTTTTGATTCGTGGTGATGGGACATACGGGCGCATATTTTTTATTGTTTTCGGTGGGACATACGGACATAAATGCCCTAGTCCCACCCTACAATCATATTGTTTTTCATGGGAAAAAATCG
>CALDGT010000482.1 GCA_937942935.1 uncultured Chloroflexota bacterium
CGTAATTGATTGAGGTCAAACCGAAAACCATATAAACGGCGGTCTACAAAAGTACGGATGCGGTGATGAATGGGGTTAAATAAGATGCCGATGATTAATGCAGAGATAGCGATAGCTATTTCGCTACGGGATTCACCCAAAATTGCCCTGAGGATATTTTGTGATGCCCAAAAAATGCCACCAAAGGCAATCATTAGCGTGATGGTTAAAAATCCTGCGACCACTGACCGATTAATCGTCAGGTCAACATCCCATAACCCATAGCGCGAAATTGCTAAGACCAGCGCAACACATAAAATAATCCCGCCAATGGTATTGGTGACATTGATGAGGAAATTACTTAAATTCACATCACCACCAGAGAGAATCATGAATAGCAAAAAAATCTGATTGCAGACGATAATCACGACTTCAATCGTTAGCCCCAAAAATAACCATTTGAATTGTTGACGTTGCGTGGGGGTGGCATGACGCCGATAACGCCGAACCATGACATACGATCCGAGCAACACCCAGATATAACTCGGTATTGTTGTGAAGGCACGTAATGTTGGAGCATCTGGTGGCGGAAAGACAAATAGCAAAATGTAGCGAATGGTGTCATAAACTAACATGAACGCGATGAGCCACACTAATTTGCGCGGACGTGGATAACCATCTGGCATACTAATGAGCGTCAAAAAACCGAGTGTTGGTGTTCCCACCATTGCTAATCCCGCAGGGATGTGAAATAGGGGATGGAGTTGTGTTGACCAATAAGAAATACCGGGAATATTGGGCAATGATACCATAATAGTCACGCCCATTAATACGGCAATCCATTCATTATGACGGCGGAAAACCAGTAATGTGCCAATGCCCACCGTGGCAATAATTAGCACATAATCTATTGCGAGTTGCAATGTGGCTAATAATGGTGACAAAGAAGGGTTGCCAAGTAAGCGGCTATAATGAACCGGTAAACTAAAAATATAAGTGATGATGACTGTGTGCATGTAAATGACAATCATCCACCACAGCCAACGTGGTAGGATGCGAATTGAGGTACTAGTTGTTCTGGATGATGTGGACATAATCTCAACCTATAAATCAATTTGTCTGCTCATTATATAGCATGACA
>CALDGT010000483.1 GCA_937942935.1 uncultured Chloroflexota bacterium
TTGATGCTTAATAGTTATTCTAATGGCTTCCGTTTAGTAGATTTTGCGACTGCCCCAGACCAAGCTACCGCCGATATTAACCAATGGGTAAATAATATCACCGAAGGCAAAATTACAGAACTCATCCCCGCAGGAACACTCGACGAATTGACAAAATTAGTCATCACCAATGCGCTATTATTCAAAGCCGATTGGCTTTTCCCATTCGATAGTAGCGCAACTTCTGATGGGACATTCTACACATTTGATGATGAAGTTACTGTCCCGATGATGAATGTAGTCGAAGCGGCTTTTGATTGTACAGGTGGCGATGAAAAGTTCGATTATGTCGCTGTCAGATTGCCCTATGCCGATGAATCGGCTTCGTTTGTCATTATTATGCCCGGTGAAAAATCGTATGATGACTTTTTAGCCGAGTTTTCTGGCGAATTATTCCATGAGATTTTATTCAATATGGACGGCTGTTATGGCGAAGTCACCATGCCAAAATTCAGCATTGAGACCGGGATTGCCATCAAAGATGTATTGATGGAGATGGGCATTGTAGATGCCTTTAGCCCAACAGCCGATTTTTCTGGGATGTCTGGTGCGCCCGAATTATATATCAGTGATGCACTACACCAAGCGCGGATTGATGTTACTGAAAAAGGCACAGAAGCCGCCGCCGCAACAGCCGTTGTCATGGGTGTACGGGCTGGCGGTGCTGTAGAAGTTGTCATAGATAGCCCATTCTTCTTCGCCATTATTGATAACGATACAAACACGATTTTGTTTTTAGGAAATATGGAAGACCCCACACAATAATATCACATTGTCTCCATAGGGGCTTGCCATGGCAAGCCCCTGCATATTATTTATAATTACGCATCCTCAATGCCTTTACGGAGCGTTTGAACACGCCCCTCAAACCGCGCAAAGTTTGACTCTTGTTCTGCATATCGCTTTGATAGCGCATCTAACCGACTAAAAATTGGTGTGAGGACTTGTTGACCATATTGTCCAAGTCTGGCACGTTCTCGTTGGGTGAGTTCGCTCAAGCCAGTCTCATATTTAGCTTTAAGTGCCTCTAATTGAGTCGTAAAATCGGCTTTGGTCTTTTGGGTGATGCGATTATAATACCGCCACGCCAATAGCCCACCAATGCCCATCACAGGCGCAGTCGCCAAAATCACAGGCGAAACACCGGGTGCGGCAATGCTCAAGATTGTGCCGACAAGACCAAACATAGTCGCGCCAATACTGGTCGTAAAACCACTCATATTGGTCTGAAATTCATGTTGAATTTCGTCCACCATGCGCCCAGTCGAATAAGAGCGCAATTCGCCTTCTGCTACCCGAATCGCCTCTTCTAGGCTTTCGCGTTGTTCGGCATATGTGCCAGCATCCAACCCACTCACCTCTTGATTCAGCA
>CALDGT010000484.1 GCA_937942935.1 uncultured Chloroflexota bacterium
AGATATTAGTGTGTTAACCTCATTTGTAAACAGCGAAAACCCTGCCGATAATGTTGTGCTGGTGAATCGAATCCTTGTAGATAATTTGTTGGTTGATGATAGCCTCATCAGCGAAGATGAAAATTGTCAAATTCCATGCTGGCGTGGGATTGTTGCAGGTGAAACAACACTCGCCGCCGCACAAGAAATTTTGGGTGCAGATGACACCGTTGCGAATGTCGAATATCAAGAATCTGGCACACGCACAGGCATTACATTCACCCAAGCGGGTCAAGACCGCATTTGTTGCCAATTGATTAGTGATGGGACTGGCAATGTAGATTATATCTCGTTGCAATTTACCGCTACTATCACACTAGGGCAATTATTAGAGCGTTATGGCGAACCAGCCTTTTTTGAGGGTCAGTTACCAACTCGTGACCAAGCTATTTTTACGCTGTTTTATCCTGATGTACCGATGTTGGTGTATGTATTTTCAGGGTTGCCATCTGATGTGATGAGCGAAACTAGCCCTGTTGTGGGCATTGCATTACCAAGCTCCGATATTATGGCATTATTTACCGCTACTGAAGGATTACCCGTTTGGCGTGGTTTTATTTCGTATGAAGAAAGCCTTGTTCCTGTTGAAGAAGTCACACCAGAAGTAACCACTACACCATAATTCTGTTAGTAGAATGTTTGTAGGGGCTTGCCATGGCAAGCCCTTTTATTTTATTCACGATTTATTTTTGATGCCTGCGTTGCAATTCTGCTCCAACATCATCCAGTGAAATGCCCAATTGTGCCATTAACACGAGTGTGTGATAAAACAAATCACTCAATTCACCAATTTGCAAATCGCGTGTTTGACCCAATGCCGCCACAATCACTTCCACCGCTTCTTCCCCCACTTTTTGAGAAATTTTATTGATACCCGCATCAAATAGCCGATTGGTATAACTGCCTTCTTGCGGATTTGCTTTGCGGTCTGCGATAATTTTTTCCAGTTGCATCGACATTTCTGCGGACATACTCATTCCTTTGGCGCAAATTCAGATAAATCACGAAAAAAACACGATACCGCCCCTGTATGACAAGCGGGTCCA
>CALDGT010000485.1 GCA_937942935.1 uncultured Chloroflexota bacterium
GGATTAGCCTCAAATGTCAGGTGAGTGCAGAAATGCTTCTCACAATATTTTGGCCCAAAACAGAATTACATGACGGGGCGGCGATTATTGATAATGATGGGCTTTTGGCGGCGGCGGCGTGTGTTTTACCGCTCACTGCCAGCCGAAATTTGCCGAGCAAAAAAATGGGGACACGGCATCGGGCGGCACTTGGCATTAGCGAAGTGAGCGATGCGTTATGTGTGATTGTATCTGAAGAAACAGGCAGAATTTCGGTGACAAATGGTGGGCGGATGGTGTCACAGATGAATATAGACCGTCTGCGGAATATGCTTGACACTTTTTATGGCGCACCAACCACACCTGCTGTTTCATCCATCCGCGCAATAGAACGGTTTCGCGGGTTAATTCAGTGGTTACAGGAGCAACGCAAACCCTCATGAGAACCACGCAACAAGTCCCTGCTAACAGTCGTCAGACGGTTGTCAATAATTTATTATGGTTTTTAGCCTCGCTCGCATTGGCGACTTTTATTTGGATTTCTTCTAGCGCCCAATCTGACCCCATCATAGAACGTCGTTATACCCAAGTGCCAATTTTGGTCGAATTAGATAGTGGTATGTTGCTCATTGACCAAGCCACACGCAATGCCCAAGTGACCATCCGTAGCCAACAATCTATCGTAAATTTGCTCTCGCGGGAAGATATTATTGTTCGTGCCGATTTGCGCGGGTTGCCTGCGGGTACACATACCATCGAACTTAAAACCGATGTCGCACGACGCGCTATTGCCGATACACAACCGCGCCAAATTACGGTGACAATCGAGACGATACAATCAAAATCTGTGCCTGTGGTTGCTTATATCACCAGCACCAATGAACCACCTACCAATTTTACGCGCACAGAACCTCAATTTAGCCTTCAAAATGTGACAGTGAGTGGTGCATCGAGCCTTGTGGGGCGTGTGGTATCGGCGCGGGCGGTCTTAGATTTGAGCGTCCAACGTGAAACGTATGTAGGTGATATTCGGCTTGTGCCTGTAGATGCCGATGGTCGGACGGTGAATGATGTCACATTAGACCCACAAACTGTCCAAGCGACAGTCGAAATTCGTCGGCGAGATGATTTGCGAGAACTTGCCATTGCGCCAAACCTCGACACACAAACACTCACACAAGGTTATGTGATTACATCAGTGAGCTATGACCCACAGACTGTATTTGTGATTGGCTCTCCACAAGATTTAGCCACTTTGCCCGACACACTCCGCACAGAATTGATAGATTTGAGCGGATATACATCCGATTTTGAGGTACAAGTGCCGCTTGTGTTGCCAGAAGATATATCACTCTCTATTTTAGGGAATCCACTCATACGGGTTTTCGTGAATATAGATGCCCAAACCACCACTCATCAATTTGAAGATGTGAGTGTTGATGTGATTGGTGTGGCAGAAGGACTCGCATATCGCATTTTGCCCGATAAAGTCACGGCGTTGGTAACAGGCGGTCAGAGTATTTTGGATAGTATGAATGCCGATGATATTCGCATTATTGTGGATATGAATGGCAAAACGGCTGGCACTTATGATATTACCCCACAAGTTGCCAGTGGCAGGAGTGATATTTTGGCGCAAGATATTTCGATTTTGCCTGCTACCCTAACCATTGTCTTATCCAATGGGAGCGAGGTAACGCCGCATCCGAATCCAGAAGCCACCGATACATCAGAAATACGCCCAGAAATCACACCAGAAACACCATAAGGGTTAAAAATCACCTTCTAATAAAAGGACTTCATCCCCTAGTGCCTGATTTTGGTCATCAAACCCCTCTAAGCGGGGCAAATTTGGCGCATAGACATCATAAAATACAACAGATAATCTGAAATTTCCGCGTGGGATGTCATCAAAATAGGCTGTTATTGTGTATTGCTCACCCATTGTCCAATCGTGTGTCGGAATTTGTGGGCTAATATCTTGTTGAAATACCCCATTTTCACCACGCAACCAAATAGCGACATGATAACGAGTGCCGATGGGCATGAGTGGCATCCCGACCAATTCGATTTTGAGGCGAGTATTCTCACGATTTAGCAGGGTGTCGGTAAGTTGGAGTACATCCCCAAACCGAAATGACCGAATTTGCCAAATATCTGCCAAAATTGTTTGATGACTATCCCATTCGCTGACCAGTTGATAATAGCCGTTTGGTAAATCGGGCAATTGAATGATGCCCATCTTTTTTGTTGTTGGGAAATTATTTCGGCTTTCTAGCTGTGCGGATTGTATATCATCATTCGCGTAGTCAAGAGGAAAGATGAATTCACTCGTGTCTGTTATAGGCATGAATTGTGCATCCAGAGGGGTGAGCCTCGCTGTGAGTGGTGTAACAGAATCTAATGCAATTGCCTCTAGGGTGTCCATCACCAATTGAATTTGATAGGTAGTCGGGTCAAATAAAAGTACATAACTTGGCAAGCGATACCCGCCATCTGTTCGAGCTTGGAGCAAGGGAGAATAATGTTGTTTGGGGACACAGGGCAATTCATAACCCCAACATAGCCAATTTTGTGAGACATTCACCGTTAATCCCGAAAAAGTTTGTGTGGGTTCTATCCATTCAAGCGGTGTCGGTTGCTCACCCGATACCCACTCGAACACAAATCCACGATTTTGTGTGCCATCTATTACCATATAAGCACACATCGCAACCAGTAAAAAGGTCGTTATGTGTTTATAAAACCGAGACACACCCATCGCCACCAATCCAGCACCGAATAGCCATGTCACCCCACCAGAGAGTCGCCATAATGGGGCGGTAATGAACCAAAATGCGATGCTGATGATGAGTGTATCTATCAAAAATAGTTCTGTGATACGAATTTTGCGCTTGACGATAATCAATAAGAAGCCAATAACACCGAGAATAATGGGTGTATAAAAAAACACGGGATAATCACGGGATGATTTTTCGAGCCAAAAGGGTATCCATTCCGAATCGGGGTGATTGATAAGGGTATCATACATGGGTGTATCACCCAAAACACGTCCGAATGTTTGAATATGTTCCGATTCATATAAGGCGGTTTGGGTGTTGACGCGCCAATCTACATCCAGCCCGCCGATTGTTAGCGGATATAATGGATAGCCTGTCATGATGACCGAGCGTATCATCATCGGGATGAGGATAACCGCGCTGATAATTGCCACAATGCCGATTATTCGATAATTTGAGGGGTGTTGGTGGATGAATAACCCAAGCGCCAAGATGAGTAATAATCCACCCAAGACGACAAAGCTAAATTTGATGCTGATGCCCACACACACCAGCAAGGTTACTATGATAATGTCTGAGCGCACACTTTTGCGCGATTCAACGACCGATAAAACACGCCCGACTAACAAAATGCCGAGCATAAAGATTGGGACATCGTTGGATGTAGAGGATATGCCCAACCCTTCTGCCGAGCGCCAAAACATCCACATCAGCACAAATGGTAGGCATAAAACACGGAAAATATGCTCAATGGGCTTTTCTTTGCTCTCCCAAATGAGAATAATGCTCCAGACTGTTTGAGATAGAAAGATGATATAGAGTAGGCTATTCATCAGGATGTAAGGTTTATCTAAAAATTCCCCCCGATTGAATAATCCTCCATATAAAAAGTGTGCATTGCTAAATCCAAAACGAGTATGCACATTTCCTAACCCAATCACGATGGGGTGTTGGCTAAACCATTCAATGACGGGGAGATGATAAAACCCGGTATCAAATCCAAAAGCGGTATAATCGGCTGTGCTATAAGTGGCACGATTAGCGACATATAATGTTATAAGCAGTGTGGCAAATAGCCATAAAGATTTTGTAAATGAAATTGGCAATAATGCACGCCAAAATAATGGAATATTCATGAGGATGCCAAATGCGCCAATAAGGACGATTGCCCCGACGATTGTATCGTCAATTGGCATAAAGAGATGCCATATTTGTAAGACCGAAATGACCATTCCCCATCCCACCCAAAATGCCCATACGGGCGAAAACGGGGTTTTATCCATTAGCCTATACAGCACTGCGCCAATGCCGATAAATCCGATTCCGAATAAGGCATACGCACCTAAAATTGCGACCATCCAAAATCCTTTGATATTTGCTATAATGAAATCCCAATTATATCAGAGAGAATAAACAAACAATGTCAAAAAAACCAGTTATTGCCCTTGTTGGCAGACCCAATGTGGGTAAAAGTACGTTATTTAATCGGTTGGTGGGGGAACGCCTTGCTGTGACCGATGAAATCCCCGGTACCACTCGTGATAGACTTATCGCAGAATCGTTTTGGGGGGGGATTCACTTTCATGTTATAGATACGGGTGGTATCGAAATTTATCAACCTAAAGGGACACGCGATGCACGTCCACTTGCAGAGGGTAGCATTGATTTTGTGCCACAAATTAAGGCACAAGCTATGATTGCGATTGAAGAGGCTGATGTCGTAGTGATGCTTGTAGATGCTTTGCATGGGGTGACGGCGGCGGATGAAGAAATTGCCGAAATTTTGCGCCGTACCAATAAGCCTATTCTCGTGGCGGCAAATAAAGCAGATACCCTCGAAAAGACCGACACCGCCTTTGAATTTTATGCGCTTGGATTGGGAGAAGTTTTTCCGATTAGCGCCATTCATGGTGTTGGGACGGGGGATTTGTTGGATGCAGTCGTGAAAGCCCTGCATGATATTGAATATGATTTTTCCGATGAGGAAGAT
>CALDGT010000486.1 GCA_937942935.1 uncultured Chloroflexota bacterium
GTTACCAAAACGTTCACAAATGATTCCAATCACAAAGGCGGCAGGCACAAACCCGACAATAAAGCCCCATGTGGGTCCCACGAACACGCCAAAGCCCAATCCACGCGCATCTACAGGCAAGCCTATCAGCAACAAGCCGATGTATCCAATTTGAGAAAGCGCCGCATCACGCCCACCAAGTACCATCCCTGCCAACATGACGACCATCGTTTGTAGGGTGAATGGCACTTCACCACTTTCGAGGGTAATTTTTGCGCCCAACACAGTTAATGCGGTGAATGTGGCAATGGCGAGTAGCCGTTGAATCAGTTGTGCTTGTTTATTATCATGTGTGATATTCAGTGTAGTCATATTTCCTCCAAAATATTTTATAAAAAGGTAAAAATTAGGTGCGATTGCCCGCATTTGGCTCGACAATCACGCGCACCATCTCGTAATGAGGCTTCACCCGTTCATTGGGGTCATCAGTGCCTAATGCACGACTTTCGATGAGGGTGACATGCGCCCCTAATGATGGTAAATCATAGGTGGTCATCCATTCGCCCGAATTTTGCACATTGCGATATGTCCCAAGTTTGGCTTTTCTGTCCATACGGCGTAATTTGCCTTTGGCGCGGTTAAAATTCATTTTGACCAATTCATTTTGCAATTTTTCGCGTTCTTCTGCATTCAAAAAGTATGGCATATCATCGCTCCCATTTCATGTAGAGAAGTTTATCTATTATAGCGCCTCTGTTAATTTGTAGACAGGTGGTTATTCTGCGGTACAATTATGAAAGTGATTAAAAAATAACGGAATCTATCATGTCTGAACTAGCCAAGCCAAAAACTGTATCAGAAATCACCCGTTATATTTCGTATGTCCTCACCCAAGACCCTGTATTGCAGGATATTTGGGTGGTGGGTGAAGCCTCAAATGTGAAACAAGTGTCATCTGGGCATTGGTATTTCACCATCAAAGACAAAGATGCACAATTGCGTTGTGTGATGTGGCGTAGCACCGCCCAACGTCAGACCATCACCCCAAAAGAAGGTGGCGCATTTGAATTATTCGGCAAAATCGCGGTTTATGCCCCACAAGGCGATTATCAACTCATGGTCGAATACATTCGCCCGGTTGGTGTTGGCGATTTGTATCAACAATTCGAGCGCCTCAAAGCAAAACTCGCATCCGAAGGTTTATTCGATGCCGATAGAAAACGCACCTATCCCCCCTATCCACATACCATCGGCGTGGTGACATCCGCCACAGGCGCGGCATTTCAGGATGTGCTGAATGTATTGAGCAAACGCTTCCCATTGGCGCATGTCATCCTTAGTCCAACATTGGTACAAGGGGATGAAGCCCCGCCCCAGATTGTGCGTGCCATTGAACGCCTCAATGACCATACCCAAGCCGATGTGATTTTACTCTGTCGTGGTGGCGGGAGCATCGAAGATTTATGGGCATTCAATGATGAACGGGTGGCGCGGGCAGTGGCGGATAGTCGGATTCCGATTGTAACAGGTGTCGGACACGAAACCGATTTTACGATTGTGGATTTTGTGAGCGATGAACGCGCCCCCACCCCGTCCGCAGGCGCAGAACGCATCACACCCGATATTGAAGTCATGCACGAAACAGTCGCCGATTATGATGCCCTACTCCATTCATCAATGGATGACCTGCTCGCAGAAAAACGCAAGTCATTAGAACAATTGCAACGGCGCTTGCAGATGGCATCGCCAACGGTTGCCATTCGCAATCAGCAACAACGCCTCGATAATATGGAACTCCGCGCCGAAAAAGCGATGACTAATCGACTCACATTACTCAAAGAACGGCTTATCGCCAAAAATGCTAATTTATTGGCGCTCAATCCCGATGCCATTTTAGCGCGGGGATATGCGATTATCATTAAAAGTGCCGATGGCACACGGATTACATCCGAATTAGATGCAAAAGCAGGCGATGGCATCACCATTCGCCTCAAAGATGGCGAATTGGTCGCCAGAGTGGAGGATAAAGAAACACATGGACGATATAAACGGACTCTCTTTTGAAAATGCGTTTGCCGAATTAGAACGGGTTGTATCAGAATTAGAAGGTGGCAGATTAAGCCTAGAAGATTCGGTGCGGTTAT
>CALDGT010000487.1 GCA_937942935.1 uncultured Chloroflexota bacterium
CTTTTGCTCCTTAATCCACCAAAATCCAAGCTAATTACACAAGATTAACCCGTTTGCTTGCATAGAGTCGGTTTGTGATTTATACTGCCTGTATGAAAGCATGTTGTCAATATAGTGGATAATAATGGATAGCATACAAAAACCAACCAACCCTATCCGTGTGATGATTGTAGAAGACCACCCACTTTTTCGGGATGGGTTAGAAAAAGCCCTCAGTGGCGAAACCGATTTAGAAGTGGTGGGATTTGCCAGCACAGGACAAGAGGCAATAGACTTATTTCAAAGTTATCATCCGCATGTGGTATTGCTTGATGTCAATTTACCCGACATGAACGGATTACAAGTAGCACGCCACCTTCTCCATGAAAAAGAGAAAGTGCGCGTTATTATGCTTACTGCCTACCATGAGCGTGAGCAAGTTATTTATGCCATTCGTGCAGGGGCGAGTGCCTATTGTGCGAAAGACATCCATCCCAAAGAACTCATCAGCATTATTCATGTGGTTGCAAATGGGTCATTTGTGGTTGAGGGCAAACAACTTAATCAGGCAGAGTTAGAAGAATGGGTGCATCATGAAATTGAGCGTATTCTTGGACCTCATGCCGATAACCCCACCGAACAACTCATCCCACTCAGCCCACGCGAGACCGAAATCTTGTATGCTGTTACCAATGGATTGAGTAATAAAGAAATTTCTGCAAAATTGGGGATAAGTCAACAAACTGTTAAAAATCACATGACCTCTATTTTGCAAAAATTGAATGTCGAAGACCGCACCCAAGCCGCCGTCAAAGCCCTTAAACACGGTTGGGTGAGGATGCAACAGAGCAAAGATTCATAATCAGCGAATAGGTAGAGGATAGAAGTAAGATGGATTTTGCACGCGATTTAATTGCAGACCCAAAAGCAGAGATTGTTGAGTTAGTAACCGCACGTATGTCGGCTATCAAACGCAAAATGACCGAAATGAAAGCTCAGATTGATAGCACCCAGACGATGGTAGACCGTCAACATTCTCGTACCAATGACCTCAGCACCGAAATTCAAACCCTCAAAGCCAATATTGATACCGTCCCGCGCGAAGATATTCGAGACAAATATGATGAAGCCATTGAAGCACGGTTTCGGTTGGCAACCATGCAAGGGCAATTGGAAAAATTCAAAGATCAATATGAATATATGCAAACCGAACAATCTATGCTCTCGCAAATTTTGAGCAAATTGCAAGGGGTTGGCGAGATAGAAGCTGTTGAAGAAGAAGAATCTGAAGGCGGAAAAGCCAATATCAATATCGTGCGTATCATCCAAGCACAAGAAGAAGAAAGGCAACGCCTCTCTCGTCAAATGCACGATGGTCCCGCCCAATCATTGACCAATTTCATCTTACAAGCCGAAATTTGCCAACGGTTATTTGACCGTAATCCCGCCCGCGCTGGTGAAGAACTCATCAAGCTCAAAAATGATGCCAGCATCACTTTCCAAAAAGTCCGCGATTTTATCTTCGACTTGCGCCCGATGATGTTGGATGACTTAGGTGTCGTGCCAACTGTTCGCCGTTGGGTTGAAGCCTTCAAAGAGAAAAATGATATTCACACTGAACTCGAAATTCTTGGCGAAGAACGTCGTTTGGCATCGCACCGTGAGGTGATGATTTTCCGCAGTATTCAAGAATTGGTCGGTCATGCCCGCGATTATGCTTCGCCGTCAGAGATTAAGGTCAAATTGGATATGGGGCAAGCCGCCATCAAGATTACTATATTCGATAATGGTCGTCCATTTGATGCACAGCAAGTCTTTGAGCAAGATGAAAAGAGTCAAGACGCCCGTATTCAAGGGTTGGTCTCATTAAAAGAACGTTTTGAACTGATTAGTGGCAAACTCACTGCAACCAGTAGCGATTCTACTGGTAATGTCATCAATTTAGAGCTACCCGCACAAGATTAATGACATTACCAGTAGAATCACTGCAACCAGTAGCGATTCTACTGGTAATGTCATCAATTTAGAGCTACCCGC
>CALDGT010000488.1 GCA_937942935.1 uncultured Chloroflexota bacterium
TGAAAAGAAGCCAAACGCTTGATAGATCAGGGCGGTATTCGGATGAATAGGGAAGTGGTCAAAGATGCCTTAATTGCCATTAAGCCCGATATGTTGCCTGTTGTTTTACAGGTGGGCAAACGCAAATTCATTCGATTGATACAAGGTTAAGTTAAATCAAAAAGGGCGTATATCACGCCCTTTTTGATTTATTTAGAATCAATTAGATTTAGAAGTCTTCTGCGGGGATGGGGGCTTCTGCCAATACCCAACCAGTTTCGCCGGGGATGTATGCCAAGAAGTAATTGACGCTGGCGACATAATTAAATTCTGGAATTTCGGCTAAGGTGGCGGGGGTTGTGAAATCCACAACTTTGAAGCTATAACGACCTGTAACCAAATCGCTGACCGCATAGCCATCGCTACCTTCTTGTGGATAGGCGAGGTCTTGAACAACTAATAAACCATCGTTACGAGCTAAGGTCACTTTTTGTAAGCCGGGGACAGCATTGAAGAATGTCACGCGGGTTTGACCAACATCGGTTGGGTTGAAGTTTTCAAAGACGGGAACGGCTTCAAGGGTGCGATTTTCAATAACACCGATGAAGGCAATGGTGATATATTCTGCACCGAACAAGCGCAATTCATATTCGAGAACGGCATCACTTGCCGATGTACCAGCAGGGGCAACGCTGATGGTGTAATCCCCAACGGCATACATGGTGAAATCGCTGATTGCAGAGAACGCCACACCAGAAACTGCGAGGTCTCCATTTACATATACATCTACATCACCAGTGCCAGATGAGAAATGTGCAAAGCGCAAATAACCATCCGTTGCATCTGCATTGGCGCGTTCACGAATATCACCAACGGGGACAGTTGTCACATCTACCATATTGGTTGATACCAATTTCACGGTTGGGTTAACCGCAGTTCCAAAAACCGCCACAAAATAATTGTTACGGTCATTGAGGCTCACTTGACCTAAATCGAGGATAGAGGTTTTGCTGATGTTATCGAGGACATCAATGCCATAGCTACCAACGGTCAATGTGACAGTATCGAAACCATCGTTATCGCCCAAGCTACCGGGATATGCCAACAATCCAAACAACAATTCATCGTTATAGGTGACATCCACTGGGTTGCCATCAGACACGGCATGGAATACACTCAAACGAGTTTCATTGAAGGTGAGAGGGCTATAATCTTCTGGCAATGCCCACAGGTCTAAGACACCACGTTCTGCCAAACCACTGGCGGCGAGGGTTGTCCAGCTTCCATCGGCAAAGGTGAAATCTACTGGTCCCAAGACCGCTTCATCAATAGATGTACGGGCAGGGGCAATAGCCACGCTATAGGTGCCGGGGGCGACGGTATACCATTCGGTCACATCACCATAACCAATACGAGTTGCGGCGGTCAATTCGCCGTTGATATACAAATCTACATCACCACCGCCGAGCAAAAAGTGTGCTACACGCAGTTGTGCTGTCTCTTGTGCCATGCTTGGAACAACAGACAGAATCATTAATCCGAGCATAAAAAGTGCAAATACCAGCTTTTTCATAGAATTGTTTGCTCCTTGATATGAACTAAAAGCCTTCTCATCATTGTAATTTACTTTTTTTGCATTTGAAATATTCGTTATTGGCATAATGTTAGAAAAGTGGTTAAAAATTGTTTACGATTTTGACAATTTTATAACAAAAATGGGCAAAAACTGCCCATCTTGATTATTTCTTTTGTGACCAAGTGAGTTGTTCACGCACTTGCAAATCGGTATGACGAATTTTCATGGCAAGGTCTGCCGCCAAATTTCTCATTAAACGATAACCTAATTGAGGGTAAGTATCGCATAACAACATCAGTTTATCACGCGGGATGACAACCAAATGAGTATCTTGTTGGGTGCAACGAGCGCCCGCCGAGCGAAGCCCTTGGTCTACCAGAGAGACTTCTCCGAAGGATTGTCCGCGTCGTAATACTGCGATGATATGAGAACCAGAACTGGGTTCTTTTCCCACTAAAGCAGGGTCTACTTGAATACCAACTTCGCCACTAGCGATGACATATAACTCATCACCGGGGGTATTTTCTTCAAAAATAATATCATTTGCTTGATAATGACGGTCTGTACAAATAGAGGCAATGAGTTCTAATTGCGTATTTGTCAATTCATCAAAAATGTCTGCTTGCTTGAGGACATTCACGACAGACATTGCTTTCTCCTAATCTTCACAAAGAATAACAAACTGATTACCATTGTAACATATCAACATGAACTCGCAACAAGAATTTGATTATTGTGATAGAGAAGATGATGAGCAAAATAACCCCCGATGAATGGATGTGTGTGTGCATTGCCCGTCAGGTAATTGATGGTGAGGTGTTGGCACAGGGGATTAATACCCCGCTTGTGATGGCAGGGTTTATCCTCGCAAAATTGACCCATGCGCCCCATGTTCAATTTGCATCTGCTATTGCACAAGGCATTTGCCAAGCGTGGTCGCCGTTGAGCATTACTTATAGCGAAGATTTTTGGCTCAGAGAATCGCTGATGAATGTGGGGTTTGCGGTAGCAACTGCCGATTTATTGCCGACTTATGCGCCAAAAGAATTTTTTCGCCCCGCGCAAATAGATAGTGCAGGTAATTTTAATAACATCGCTTTTGGTGATTATCATCACCCCACTTTGCGACTTCCCGGTGCAGGCGGGATTCCAGATGTGACGACTTATTCTGACCATATTTATTTATATGTGCCACGCCATTCGCGGGTGACATTTGTAAAACAGGTGGATTATGTGAGTGGGCTAGGGCATACAGATAAACGGGCGCGTGGTGCGGGGGTAAGATATTTGGTGAGTGATTTGGGCGAATTTGACTGGCAAAATGGGCAAATGCGCCTCGTCCGCCATCATCCAGAGGTCAGTGTGGATAGGATTGTTGCCAAAACCGGATTTCCATTGCAAATTGCGCCAGATATTCATCCCATTCCAGCACCGACATCAGAAGAAATTCGGTTATTGCGAGAGGTGATAGACCCGTTGAATATTCGCAAATTAGAAATGCTTGGCGGAGCAGAGCGCAAAACCTTACTCCGCCAAATTATTGAGCAAGAACGGTGTTAATCTGCGATTTGCCAATCTTGAATGGTCAAGAACCGGTCAGATGATGCACCAATAAA
>CALDGT010000489.1 GCA_937942935.1 uncultured Chloroflexota bacterium
TCAACCGCGACCAAATTCGCGCCATTGATGGTGATATTGCCTTCTTCGTCTTGCACGACATCAATATATTGACCATTCAAGGTGTCAATTGTGCCAAATCCACCAGTCAATTCCAAACCAGCGGCGACTGTGGCGCTATCATACACGGTGCCAGAGACATGGAACAACAAAATTTCGGTGAGGGCGGCGGGGTCTGCCAAAATAGCATCAACTGTTTCTTGACCGAGTGCTTCAAACAATGCGCCAAATGCGGCATCGGTTGGGGCAAAAACGGTCAATGTGGCTTCTGGATTCGCTAAGGCTTCGAGGACGGCGGGGTCTGCGGCTTGAACAGCACTGAGCAATACACTAAATTCTGGGGTTTCTGCGGTGGCGCTGGCGACGACAATATCGGCAATGGTGAGGCTAGAGGTATCTTCTTGAGCAAACGCGGGTACAACAGCAAGGACAAACAACGCTAACGATACAAAAAACACAGTTACTTTACGCATTTAAGGTTCTCTCCATACATAGATAAGTGACAATACAGAACTACTCTTTACGACACACAGATTCGCGCACGCTCGGTTTGGCTTGTCATCTCCGCTTCACCTCCAAATGAATCGGATGTGATTTTTTTCTTGTTGCCAATGCGATGTCGCTCATCAATAGCCTCAACAATACGATGCTCAGATGAATACAATCAGAAAAATTTCTTAGACGACTATGAAAATGGTAAATTTCATAAACTTCTCACAATCTTACCTATTTTGCTCAAAAATTGGGCATAAAGTACCACCTATTTTGAGCAATTTTGCCAATATACCCCTCAAAACGGGGGTTATCCTGTAATTTATGCTTGCGTATTTTAATAATTCGCTTATACTGTAATTATCTATTGTTCACATGAAAGGACACACGTACCATGAAATCATTGAATCGTGCTATGCTCATCGCTGTTCTCGTCCTCGTTGCGATTGTCTCTGCCGCTTGCGGTGGTGGTAGCAGTGGTGGTGCAGGCAAGCCAGAAGATGCCGCGAAAGCCTTTATCGAAGCGACATTCAAAGGCGATTTCACCGCATTGAAGAATTCTGTTTGCGATAAACTCAAGGGTGATTTGACAACCGAAGCAGAAGCAACCATCAAAGCTGGTTTGGAACAAATGGGTGGCGCTGGTAACTTAGACACCTCTGCTATCACCTATACCTATGATTCTGCCAATAAATCTGTGACTTTGGGTGGCACCATGAAAGCCACTGTCCAAGGTGTTTCGATGGATATTCCCGTAGACACCATGTTCCCCGGCGGCTTGCCCGTTGTCGAAGAAGGTGGCGGTTGGAAGGTTTGCCCCGCAACCGTTTTGGGTGGCTGATAACCAATCTTGATTTGAAATAATCAGAGAGGAGTGTGTAGAATAATCTATGCACTCCTCTTTTTTTGTATAGAAAGACATGAGGTTTATGATTATGAAGCGGTTTATCACAATAATCTTGTTTGGGATGATGCTGATGCTATCGGCATGTGGTGGGGCGGGCGCCAGCACCCCAGAAGCCAGCGCCAAAAATTGGATAGAAGCCTTATTTAAGGCAGATGGCACAACCTTGCGGGCGAATATGTGTCGGCAACAAAGCCTCGCATTGACCGATGAGTTAATCGGGCAATTGGCGCAAGGACTGGCGCAAGCGGGGTCTGTGCTTGATTTATCGGGCTTGACTTATCGTTATGATGGGGCGGGGCAAGTGGCGATTGGCGGGATGGTCAAGATAACGATTGCGGGGCAACCCCTAGAACGGTCTTTAGCCGATTTGGGATTGAATACGATACCCGTTGTTGAAGAAGATAACGGCTGGAAGGTCTGCCTCAGTCTAGGCGGATGAGGTGGGGCATTTTTATCCCCCAAAAATTTATTAGAATCGTAGGGTGGCACT
Organism: uncultured Chloroflexota bacterium; assembly: GCA_937942935.1. GTDB lineage: Bacteria > Chloroflexota > Anaerolineae > Aggregatilineales > Phototrophicaceae. Next base: position 1,908 of record CALDGT010000489.1, read on the forward strand.
AGCCGATAGGCGTATGTGCCACCGATAGGCGGATGATATTTTATCATTGCGGTGGGACATACGGGCTATTTTGTGGCTGACATACGAGGCGTACCGCCTTGTAGGGACGCGATTAATCACGTCCGTACAGCCAGTACATCCTTCAAAATAGGCAGAATTGTACTGGCTGACTAGCACGCAGTGCGTATGTCAGCCACCAGATACCCCACGAGGGTGTGTCCGATGTTGGTAAACAGGACAATTCAAATCTGCTTTAGGGAATTCTGTGAATTTATTCAATCCCCACACGGGGCGGGGGGTTCAGAATCGAAATAACGCCCCCATTCATCATCATAAAATGCCCGATTGCTAATCTGGCACGCCAACCGTTGCCAATCCCCTAACCCGACCATCCACTCAAAAATCACGCCATCTGCCCCCGCCGAATAGACCCGCGTGCCATCTGCGCTAAACCGCACCCGTTGCGCCCATCCCCGATGCCCCACAAATGGCAACCCCAACGGGCGGGCAGTGGTCATATCCCATAAAATCACCGTTTGGTCGCGCCCAACCGATGCCATGAGCCGTTCATCGGGCGCGATTGCCACATCCAACACCCAATCGGTATGAGCGCGTAACGGTTCATATAAGGGTTGTCTGGTTTGCATATCCCACACGATGAGCAGGTTATCTCGGCTGGCAGAGACCAACACCCCGCGCCCCCGCGCAAACCGTAGCGCCGTGATTGCATCGGTATGTCCGCGCAAAATCATAGACGGGATGGCATCATCGGCGAGGGATAATAATTCAATATCCCCAGATGACCCGCCCACCGCCAATAAATCGCCATCGGCGCTCACTTCAAATGCCACAATAGCATTGATGGCTGTCGAGATAGCGGTGGTCTGCCCGTCAACAATCCCCACACGGAGCAATTCGCCTTCTCCCGCCACAAAAACAGAGGCTTCATCTGCGCTAAAGGCGATATTGGGGGTGATGACCGCGCCAGAAATGGTCGTTTGATGTATGATGCTCATATCCGACACGCGCCAGATGATGAGCGTATTTTCGAGGTCGAATGTAGCCAGATAATCCCCCGTTGGGGAATAATTCATCGCCGTGACCGCCACATCATGTCCATTCAGGCGGGTTTGCACTTGCCCCGCGCCCACATCCCACGCTTGCACAAGCCCATTATTCGCGCCAATCATCAGGGTTTCCCCCGATGGATGGAGCGCCATGCTCATCACATCGCGCCCAATCACAAAAGCGCGGGTCGCCATCCGATAGGGCGGGGTAAAATCCCACACGATGACCAAGCCATCTGCCCCGCTTGTGATGAAGCCATCCCCCGATGGTGACGGCGCAACATCCCAAATGCCCGCTAAATGCCCTGCGTATGAATTGCCCAAAAATTGCCCCCCCACCGCATCCCAAATTCGCAAGCGACCATCCAACCCCGCCAAGGCGACCATTTCGCCTGTCGTGTTATAGGTTATCCCGCGCACCCACACATCATCATCGAGCGCCACGGTTTGCGCGGGGGATAATGTCGCTATATCCCACAAGATGAGGGTTGAATCTGCCCCGCTAGAAGCGAGTTGTTTGCCTGTCGGCGAAAATGCCAACGCCGATACCCAATTGGTATGCGATGCGGGGGTATCTGCCAACGATTCGCCTGTGGTCATATCCCAAAAACGCACGCGGTTATCGCCACCGCCAGAAGCGAGGATGCTTCCATCGGGCGAAAAAGCGAGGGCATAAACCGCGCCAGCATGTGCCGATTCGATTTGGCGAATTATCCTGCCTGTGGTGGCATCCCACACCGTCAATGTGCCATCTTCTGCCCCAGAGACGAAAATAGACGCATCGGGATGCCCCGCTAATGCCCAGATGGGGTTATTTTGGATGGGGAATGAGAGCGATTGGGGCGTGAATGTGGTCATATCCCACGCGAAAATGGCGCCATCTGCCCCCGCGCTGAATAGGGTATTGTTGACCAACACCAGCGCGGTGATAGCATCGGCGTGGATGGTCAATAATTGGGTACTCAGTTCCCATGAGGCGGTATCCCACACACGGATGATGCGGTCTGCCCCCGCAGTGATGGCTTGTGTGGCATCGGGGGAATAAATCACCGTCCGCACATCGCCTGTGTGTCCGTGTAGGTAGGTGCTGATGTTGGGCGCGACTTGGAGCGCGGTTAAAAGGCTATTCCGCGCCTCTACGGTGTCGGCGATGGTGGTGGCATAATACCCAAGCAACAACGCCACATCCACCCGATTTAGCACCGATAAACTGTTGGCGGCTAATTCACGAGAACGGGCGATTTGGGCGGTGGTATTGGCGCGGTCGCGTTCTATGAGGGCTTGTGCCTGAGCTTGTAATGCCAATTGTCCTTGTGCAACAGCAAAAATGGCGAGTATGGTCATAAAAATTGCCACCGCCGCCAAGCCGATGACCCCCAACCGAGACCGATTTTCTTTGCGCCGTTTGAGCGCCATACTCGATGCGATGAAGGTGTTTTCATCGGGGCTGAGG
>CALDGT010000490.1 GCA_937942935.1 uncultured Chloroflexota bacterium
ATAATCCCCGTTGATAATCCGTTTTTCCATCTTAAACCTTTTTATCTCTAAAATGGCGCGTTACAATCAACATCCAACTATACCATGTCTGTGTTATAAATAGATTAAGAAAAGAGTTAATACGATGGCACGGTTAACCATTTTAGACATTCAAGCGATGAAAAACAAAGCCGAAAAAATCAGCGTGATGACCGCGTATGATGCGGTATCGGCACGACTCGCGGAGGCGGCGGGGATTCCGTTATTGTTGGTGGGGGATACGTTGGGGATGGTGGTGCAAGGTCACAATTCGACTATTCCTGTCACACTCGATCACATGATTTATCATACCCAAATTGTCAGCCGTGTGACCACAACATCATTCATCATTGGGGATATGCCCTTCATGACCGCCACGACAGACGCGCACGATACACTCAAAAATGCCGCCCGTCTGATGCAAGAAGGGGGTGCGAGTTGTGTGAAATTAGAAGGCGGGGAATTTATCGCCCCAACGATTGCCAAAATTGTCCAAGCGGGGATTCCGGTCATGGCACATATCGGACTCACCCCGCAAAGTGTTGGGCAATTCGGCGGATTTAAGGTGCAAGGGCGCGATTTGGGACGGGCGAAGCAATTATTGGCAGACGCAAAAGCGGTTCAAGAGGCGGGCGCGTTTGCGGTGGTACTCGAACTCGTCCCCACCCCACTCGCCACGCTCATCACCGAACAATTGCATATTCCGACCATCGGCATCGGCGCGGGCGCAGGATGTAGCGGACAGGTGCAGGTCTTTCATGATGTGTTGGGATTATTCGATGCGTTCATCCCACGCCACACCAGCCGTTATGCCGAAGTTGGCAAAATCATCCAAGATGCGCTGGCACGTTATCACGCCGATGTGGGGGCGGGGCAATTCCCCACCGATGCCAATGGATTCGGCATGGATGAGGCGGTTATCGCTCAATTGCGCGATGAATTGAGCTAAATCCCGCGCAATTGGCGCACAAAATCGGGCAAATCGGCGCAGATTATATCTGGGCGGATTTGCCCCTCGCGCTTATATGCCGTGTGTGGATACAAAATGAGTCCTGTTTTGCACCCCGCCCGTTGCCCACATTCCACATCGGTATCACAATCACCGACCATCCAACACGCGGTCAAATCCAGCCCGTAATCGGTTTGGGCTTGGAGCAAAAATCCGGGGTTGGGTTTGCGAAATGGCGATTCGCCCGTATATTCTGGCACAACCCCTCTGGGATGGGTGTAACTATAATAAAATTCGGTGAAATGAATCCCCGCGCCTACCAGCAAGGCTTCCATGTGGGCATGAACATCATATTGGGCTTGCATGGTGATTTTGCCTTTGGCATGACCGGGTTGGTTGGAGATAAGGAATAATTGCCAACCATCGGCTTGGAGCATCCCGATAGAGTCTAATACATTGGGCAAGAGCGCATATTCGGCGGGGGTGCGGGGTGTTTCGTATTCGCCCCAATCGGGATAATACAGCATGTGATTAATGACCCCATCACGGTCTAAAAAGATAGCAGACATGCAATTTCCTTTTTTTTGTGGTTATGAATTGGGGTGATTATAGCATAATCGTGTGCGTATGGTGATATAAGACATGTTATCTGAGCCTATTTTAGGGCGCACGATGACTATACCTTACGCTAAGTAACCATACTGCTTCAAATCTTGTTTTAATTGAGGTAGGCTAAGATGTTCAGTTATATCAAATAGTTCAAAAACTGATTTTTCCCATCTCTCAATCTCAATAATATCATCGTCTTTGAGTATCTTAAATAATTCTACCCACATTTTAAGTAATCCATGTCGTCTTATCACCACGCTCATCCAAGCTGATTTCATAACATATCTTGACCATCTATCTTCCTCTGACTCAAGCCATAAACGAGGCTTACAACACCATTCAAATCTTCTAACTTCTTCTTGTAACAAAAGAATCTTAATCTGCTGATTAATGTCGTGTGGCAACTTTGGACCGGTTTCAATTTCTTTAATCTTGTGCCAGACTAAAAAAAATTGTGTCCAAGATGACTCCCAGAATCTCGCAGCGAAGTACAGCTTTATTGTCATGAGGTGATTAAACCAAGTGAGAATAATCTTATCATATCCAATTTTCTCCAAATAAATAAAAATATCTTCCCATGCCTTCATCAAACTTGATTTATCAAAATGATCTTCAGACACTTGATGATTTGGAGTGGATTGACCAATGCTAGGCATTGCTATTTCACAGAATTGTCGTGCATGTGACTGCAACTCATCTGTGAAATTGATTTCGCTAAGTAAATCTATTTCATCTTTCAAATAAGGAAAATAATACGTACTCATGATTAAAAATGTGTCGATTCCATAGCTTATAATATCATCATATGAATATTCATTATAGTTTTTCATGATTTAGTGCCACCGTTTAATTTAGCAATTATTTTTTGCGGTGGGACATACGGGCGCACGCGCCCTAGTACCCACCCTACCAGAATATTGATTTATCGGGAAAACGCAATAATCCACCATTTTTATCCCGAATAATCATCAGAATCGTAGGGTGGCACTAGCGATAGCGTATGTGCCACCGTTTGGCGATTGTTTTTTGCGGTGGGACATGCAGGCGCACGCGCCCTAGTACCCACCCTACAAACATCCTGTTTTTTTGTGCCGAAATTTGGCAAATTCCCCATTTTTATCCCCAAAAATCGGCAGAATCGTAAGGTGGCACTAGCGATAGCGTATGTGCCACCGTTTGGCATGATTCTTTCTACGCATACGCCTGTTCAATTTGGCGTATATCCTCATCGGTCAATTGCAAGGTTGCCCCGCCCATAATATCATCGGCTTGGTTGGGATTGCGAACACCCACAATCGCGCCTGTGACGGCAGGGTGCTTGAGTACCCACGCAATCGAAACCGTTGGGACGGGTACATGATGCCGTTTGGCGATTTGCACCATCGCATCTGCCACGCGCAAATTTCTGGTCAGGAGGGGTTCTTGGAATTGGTCATCTGTTTTGCGCCAATCATCCGCAGGCAAGGCATCAATCCGTTCACGGGTCATTTTGCCTGTGAGTAACCCTGCTTGCATGGGCGAATAAACAATCACGCCGATATTATTTTGTAAACAGAATGGCAAAACCGATTCTTCTACGCCACGTTTGACCGCCGAATAAGGGGGTTGGTTGGATGTGATGGGCGCAATCGCCATCGCTCGGCGCATTTGCTCCGCGCTAAAATTAGAGACGGCGATATTCCGCAATTTGCCCGCTTTTTGCAATTCGACCAGCGTAGACCAACCTTCTTCGATTTCATCATCGGGGTCGGGCCAATGAACCTGATACAAATCAATTTGCTCCACATTCAAACGGCGCAGGCTATCTTCGACTTCGCGCCGAACAGAATCGGCTTTGAGGCTACTATAAATCGTGCGTGATTCATCCCATACCAGCGAACATTTTGTGAAGATATAGGGTTTGTTCGCCATGCCTTTCACGGCACGCGCCACAACTTCTTCGGAATGACCAAGCCCATAAACGGCGGCGGTATCTATCCAATTCACGCCCAAATCGAGGGCGCGGTGAATGGCGGCAACCGAATCGTTATCATCCTGATTGCTCCACGCATATTCCCAACCTGCCCCACCCATCGCCCACGCGCCAACACCGACAGGCGTAATGTGTAAATCACTATTCCCTAATTGTCTGGTTTTCATCTCTTCCTCTTATAGTTACGTCATCAATACAACTTTATTATTTTATCATACCCGTTATGACCCATTTATATCCCTTCGCATAAATCGGGATAATCGGCTATGGGATTTATGATATATATCATTTTTTAGCCATTGGCAGATTCGATATAATGAACAAAAAGTTTTTCACATGATACTTTTTATTCAGAAAGGTTATCCTCATGATAACACCTGTTTTGGCAATGCACATCCCAGATGGTTTTTTGAGCATCCCTGTGTCGGTGGTGGGGTGGTTGTTATTCATCGCCATCCTCGTTTATGCGCTCAGACAAACACGCAAACAACTTGGCGAACATCGAATCCCCCTCATGGGCATTATGGCAGCATTTGTATTCGCGGCACAAATGCTCAATTTTCCGGTGGCGGGTGGCACATCGGGGCATTTGCTCGGTGCGACATTGGTCTCTATATTTTTGGGTCCGTGGGCGATGATTGTCGTCATGACGTGTGTGGTTGGGGTGCAAGCCGTCTTATTTCAAGATGGTGGCATTTTGGCACTCGGATTCAACATCGTGAATATGGGTGTCATTAGCGGGTTGGTGGGATACACCGTTTATACATGGCTAACCAAAATATTGCCCCGCACCACCGTATCGCAATGGGTCGGCGCGGGTATTGGCGCGTGGTTGAGTGTGGTGGTCGCATCTATCGCAACCGCATTACAATTGGTCGTCTCTGGCACATCGGCGTTTGATGTGGTTTTACCTGCGATGGTGGGGGTTCATCTGCTCATCGGCATCGGTGAAGCCCTGATTACAGTAGCAACTATTGCATTTGTGCATCAGACACGCCCCGACTTACTCCAAGCGCGTGCCGATAATCGCGGTGCGCGGTGGATTGCTGTCGGGTTCATCATCGCATTATCGCTGGTGTTTGTTTCGCCGTGGGCAAATCCTAATCCAGATGGATTAGAACGGGTTGCCGAAGATTATGGCTTCATAGATACTGCTCAAGACCCTGCATACACCATTTTGCCCGATTACACCGTCCCATTCATCGAGAGTGACATTTTTACCACCATCGTCGCAGGCATAATTGGCGTGATTGTGGTGAGCAGTTTGGGATTGGGTGTTGCTTATGTCGCAAAACGCAAACCAATTTCGTCAGACCAAACCCCTGTCTAAAAAATGTTGCACCTTCACCCAACACGAGTGAGCCTTCTTCACCGACTTGACCCACGAGTGAAGTCGGTGACGGCTTTCGCGCTCATTCTTGGCATCCTCATCACACCGCCGCATACATGGCGGGCTTATCCATTGATATGGACACTCTTGGCGTGTGTGGCGGTGATAAGCCAATTAAGCGCATGGAAACTCGGTTTGCAAGCAGGGATTGCGTTACCATTTACATTGGTAGCCATGACCTTATTATTCACCACACAAGGTCGCCCAATCATGATGATAGGCGGTCTTGTTATCCCCGATAGCGGGTTAGCGCGTTTTTTAGAAATTGTCATCAAAAGTTGGCTGGCGATGCAAGTGACCTTACTGCTCACAAAAACAACCGATTTCACCGATTTACTGCGCGGACTGCGCGGGTTAGGCATTTCAGAGACATTGGTCGCCACGCTCAATGTGATGTATCGGTATTTGTTCATCCTCAAAGATGAATCTGAACGTCTCATCCGCGCTAGAGCCTCTCGTAGTGGCAAATCTGGCGGATATTCATCGGGTGGCACTTTATTATGGCGAGCAAAAATCACGGGCGGGATGGTCGGAAATCTTTTTTTACGCAGTTATGAACGCAGTGAACGCATTTATATGGCGATGGTAGCGCGTGGATACGATGGTCGTATGCCATATACCCCACTTCCCCCGCTCAAACGGCGCGATGTTGTGTTGGGACTCATCCCGATTATCTGCATGGCAATGATTCAAATCGTGGTTAGGTGATGATGACAAATCAGACATCCCCGCATATCATTTCTGCACAGCATATCACCTTTCGTTATCCCGATGGACGATTGGCATTGCACGATATCTCATTTGATATTGCCCCACAAGAAAAAGTGGCAATTATCGGGGCAAACGGCAGTGGAAAATCTACCTTATTACTCCATCTGAATGGTATTTTGCGCCCACAAAACGGGATAATTGCGATTGATGGTGTGCCAATTTCAGATAAAACCTTGCAACACATTCGGGCATGGGTGGGGTTGGTCTTTCAAAATCCAGATGACCAATTATTTTCGGCTTATGTCTATGATGATGTGGCATTCGCCCCTCGTTATCTGGGCTTATCTGAATCGGATGTTAAAACCCGTGTGATTCACGCTTTGAAAATGGTCAACATGGAAGGATATTCAAACCGTGTATCGCATCATTTGAGTGTCGGCGAAAAAAAGCGCATTGCGCTCGCCACTATCCTCACAACGAATGCCTGTATTTTGGCATTGGATGAACCATCGGCAGGGTTAGACCCACGCGCCCGTCGTGACCTCATCCGCTTATTAGCCACCTTCACCGAACAAACCCTCTTGATTTGCACCCATGATATACGCTTAGTCGCAGACCTTTGCACCCGCGCCATCATTTTAGATGAGGGTAAATTGGTCGCCGATGGCGCAACCGAGACCATCGTCTATGACCAATCACTCATGGAACAACATGGATTAGAAGTGCCATGAGTGATTATCGCACATGCTTTATATCCCTTGTGTTTGCAAACGGCGGGCGCTCATCCCCAAACCCGCCACCATCAACGCGATGAGCAAAGTTAGCACCATCAGATTCGGCATAATATCGGCGAATCCTGCCCCGCGTTGGCTGATGTCCATCACAGGTTGCATGACGTAATAAGTCGGGAATAATTGTGCAATCCATTGAGGGATAGTATCTGGAAAAATGGCGATGAGACCGGGCGCATACAACAAAATGCCCATGCCTTTTATCGTGGCGAATAGGGTGTTTAGGTCTTTGATGTGGAATCCGAGCAACACCCCAAACGATGCGGCAAATATGCCACCCAACCCCAAAACCAGCACCAATAACCACGGGTTATTTCCCCACCCGCCGTTTAGGGTGAGGATAGCGAATCCAGAAAAAATAGACAGCAACACACCGATTAATGCTTTGGTAAAAAACACCTCGCTAATGCCCATCGGCGTGACGGTGAGCGCGTTGAGGGTACGCGCCCGTTTTTCTTCGACCATCGAGGTCGCAGGGACGAGGATGCCACCAATCATCACCGACATGAGTACGACTAAGAGCAACAGGCGTTGTTGCCACGACAGCGAGGCGCGGTCTCCGACTAAAATCGTGTTGATGGTGATAGGTGTTTCATGCCCTGTTTGGCGCACAAATTGGTCGGTGATGGCAGAGGCGATAATCGCCCGATTTTTGACCAAACTTTGCCCCCAAACATATAACATCACATCCACCTCACCACCCGCCACCACATCGGCATCGAATGTCGCGGGGAGCAAAAGACCAACCTCAACCTCACCATTCATCACCGCCACATCTAACGCCTCTGCCGATTCATATTCGGTCACAAGCATAAAATCGGCGGTCAGCAAATCGGCAGTGAAGGCAGAATTGCCAGCATCATAAATGCCGAGTTTGGGTTGTTCGCCAAATAATGTGCCAAATAACAGGCTAATCACCAGCGATAACACGACAGGTAACACGAGCGCCATCACAAAAATAACATTGCGCGAGCCATGTAACACATCTTTGAAAAATAATACACTCATGCGTCTGATGTTCATCTGAGTTTCCTTTCCATCACCACCACCCCCGCCGTCATGAATCCGACACCCACAACCAGCAAAATGAGCAAATTGGTCATCACAGCGCCCCACGATGCGCCAAAATTCACAACA
>CALDGT010000491.1 GCA_937942935.1 uncultured Chloroflexota bacterium
AATCACCATCAATTGGAATGCGCCATTAGTGTGGGTTGTGGCATATTTGAATGATGCTTATAACAAATAAGCGTGGCAAGTGATTTTTTTTGAATCTCTAAGTAATAAAGCTCTCTCTAGTTGGGAGGGCTTTTTATTTTGTGATGTGATGGTTTGAGGATACCAGTGCAGGTGGTATCCTCGTGTGACAAAAGCTAAAAATTCTTAGCCAACAGGTAGTACATCTCATTCCAACGGAGTTCATTTTTGAAATCGTGTAAATTAGTGGAATGGTCAATACGCAAATATTCAATGCCCGCCATTTCTGCGAAATCCGCCATATATTCGGCGGTCAATGACTGGCTAAAACCGGTATGATGTGCGCCACCTGCATAAATCCATGCCGCCGCGCCAATTTTTAGGTTGGGTTGGGGTACCCACAATGCCCGCGCCACTGGTAATTTTGGCATGGGTTGAGATGGGACGACATCCACATCATTCACGATGAGTCTAAACCGATTGCCCATATCTATTAGGGATGCGTTGATTGCCACACCCGCAGGCACATCAAAGACCAGACGGGCGGGGTCGGCTTTGCCACCAATCCCCAATGGGTGAACTTCGAGTTTGGGTTTGCCATCGGCAATCGTGGGACAAATTTCGAGCATGTGAGCGCCAAGCACTTTTTGACCAGAGGGGTCGAGGTGATAGGTGTAATCTTCCATGAAGGATGTGCCACCTGTTAGACCGGTTGCCATGACTTTCATCGCACGCAATAGGGCGGCGGTTTTCCAATCGCCTTCTGCGCCAAAACCATAGCCTTCTTCCATGAGGCGTTGGACGGCTAAACCGGGTAATTGTTGTGATCCGTGAAGGTCTTCAAAGGTGGTGGTGAATGCCTTAAACTTGCCATCTTGCAAGAAGTTGCGTAGCCCAATTTCGATTTTTGCCGCTTCGATGACCGCATTGCGATATGCCCCGCCATGACGTAAATCGCCAGTGATGACATATTGTGATTCATAATCATCGAGCATAGCAGAGAGTTCGCCATCGGTGACGGCTTTCACTCGTTCTACCAAATCGCCAACGCCAAATCCATATACCTGATAGCCCAACCGTATTTGTGCCTCGACTTTATCGCCTTCGGTGACAGAGACCGAGCGCATGTTATCGCCAAAGCGTGCTATCCGCGCATTTTGGGCATCTGCCCACGCGCACGCCACCCGACTCCATACATTCAGGCGTTCTTGGACTTCTGGGTCTTTCCAATGTCCAACCACCACTTTGCGATCGAGGCGCATACGGCTCATCATAAACCCAAATTCGCGGTCTCCATGGGCGGCTTGATTGAGATTCATAAAAGCCATATCAATCGAATCCCATGGGATGTCTTGGTTATATTGGGTGTGCAAATGCACAAATGGCTTGACCAGCGACTTCATCCCCGAAATCCAATTTTTTGCGGGCGAGAAGGTGTGCATCCATGTGATGACACCCACACAATTGGGTGTGGCATTGGCTTCTTGGCAAATTTGCAAAATTTCTTGTGGTGTGGTGAGAATAGGCTTATACACCACTTTAACTGGCAAAACCTCGTCTAAGGTCATGGCAATTTCTTTTGAATGTGGCGCGACCAATTCTAAAAATTCGGGTCCGTATAAGTGCTGACTGCCTGTCAAAAACCAAACTTCATAATGCTTTAAGTTGTTCATATCCATTTTACCTTTCATTGTCCGTAGACATTTTGATAACGGTCATAGAGCTTATCAATATCCGACTGCTCAATTTTTAAGGGTGTACCCAGTTGAAATGCTGTCCATGCAATAGCCGCATTATCTTCGGTCATGACGGCGGCTTTCACTGCTTTTTCTGCGCTTGCACCGATGGCAAAAACGCCATGACTTTGGAGCAAGCAGGCAGGGCTACGGCTATCTTTGAGTGTTTCGACCACGACTTGCCCAATTTCTTCACCACCGATGAGCGCGAACCCACCACATGGGATTGAACCGCCAAATTCATCGCCCATGGCGGTGGTGATACACGGAATTTCTTTGGCGAGTGTGGCGAATGCTGTCGCATAACGCGAATGTGTATGCACAATCCCGTTGACTTGTGGCATGTGCCGATAAATATAACAATGTGAGGCGGTATCGGAGGAGGCTTTATACTTCCCCTCAACAATTTTGCCCATTAAATCTACTACCACCATACTATCGGCGGTCAAATCTTCAAACTTTACGCCACTGGGTTTGATGACCACCAAATTTGTGTTTGGGTCACGGGCGCTGACATTTCCACTTGTCCATGCCACCAAATTGTTTTTTGGCAATTCCAAATGGAGCGCCACGAGTTGCTGTTTGAGTTGTTCGAGCATGATGCTCTTGTCTCCTTTCGTTATTTGTATCTTATTTTCAGCGCATTGCTTCGACTGCTGTTTTTTCAATGACCAAGCCTTGTTTATACCGTTCCATGAAGCTGGCAAATCCCTTCACATCGGATGGGTCGGGGTTGATGGTGATTTCGCCCTCGCCGACGAATACCTGACGCGCCAAATAGGTTTCTAGTGCTTCGCCATCTGCTTTTTTTTTTTTTTTTTCGGCGAGCAGGGCAATCCCCCACGCGCCACCCTCACCAGCCGTCTCCATCACTGAGACGGGGACATTCATTGCCGCCGCCATGAATTTTTGTCCGACATCTTTTGTCTTAAAAAATCCACCATGCCCTAAAATTTTGTCAATTTTGACGTGTTCGCCTTCAAACAAGATGTCGAGACCAATTTTTAGTGCGCCGAGCGCAGAAAAAAGATGTGTTCGCATAAAATTGGGCAACGTGAAGCGACTTTCTGGGGTACGGACGAATAAGGGGCGTCCTTCGGGCAGGTGGGTGATATGTTCACCAGAGACATAATTATAGGCGAGCAATCCACCCGCATCGGCATCGCCAGCCAGCGCAGTTTGATACAATAATTCGTATAATTGCGATTGTTCCACCTTTATGCCGAGCGCGGTAGTGAATTCTTTGAATAATTCCACCCACGCATTGAGGTCTGATGTGCAATTGTTGCTATGCACCATCGCCACATTTTTACCTGTGGGTGTGGTCACAATATCAATTTCTGGATACACTTGCTTAAGGCTTTTTTCGAGGACAATCATGGCAAAAATAGATGTCCCCGCCGATACATTGCCTGTCCGTTCTGCCACACTGTTGGTTGCGACCATGCCTGTGCCTGCATCGCCTTCTGGTGGGCAAAGGGGAATCCCCGCGCTCAATTGACCAGAGGGGTCTAATAATCTCGCGCCATTTTCTGTTAATTTTCCCGCAGATTCACCCGCCACCAATACTTTTGGCAAAATATCGCGCAAGCGCCACGCTATATTTTTGGCGCTCAGTTGTTGGTCAAACAGGGCAATCATGCGTTCATCAAAATCGTTGGTGTGGCTATCAATTGGGAACATGCCCGATGCTTCGCCAACACCGACCACTTTTTCGCCGGTCAATTTCCAATGGACATACCCCGCTAGTGTGGTGAGGTAAGCAATATTGTGAATATGTGGCTCGTTGTTTAATATCGCCTGATACAAGTGGGCAATGCTCCAGCGTTGGGGGATATTAAATTGAAATAGTGCGGTTAATTCTTCTGCCGCTTGCGCGGTGATGGTGTTACGCCATGTGCGGAACGGTGCGAGCAAAACGCCATTTTTATCGAATGCCATGTAACCGTGCATCATCCCGCTAAAGCCAATCGCTCCGATTGTCGTGAGAGGGGCAGATGATTTTTGTCCAAAATCGGCGACCACATGGCGGTAACTCTCTTGCAAACCCGCCCAAACATCTTCGATATGATATGTCCATACACCATTTTCATAGCGATTTTCCCAGTCATAACTGCCAGAGGCAATCGGGGCATAATTCTCGCCGATGAGTAATGCTTTAATGCGCGTTGACCCAAACTCAATGCCAAGCGCCGTTTTGCTGATATTGATTTTGTTGTTGCTCATGTTCATTCCTCCAATCCATCATGCGGATTTTGGAAAATGGTCTCATAATAAGGTATTCAAGATTCGTTGTGACGGCGGGACATACGGGCGTTCCGCCCTAGTACCCGCCCTACGATTTTGATGATTTTTCGGGGGAAATAAGTTCCACCGATTTGCCCTACAGATTCGTAGGGTGGCACTAGCATATTGTATGTGCCACCCGTCAATGCCAATCAAC